>JALWNS010000163.1 GCA_027083655.1 Bacteroidales bacterium
TAATTTAGTGTTTTTGTGTTGCATCATTTCTAATATTATTGGTCAGATCTCTAACCACAATATAGGGTTTTTTTAGATAAAATTTCAAGGATAAAGGTCATTTTTTGTTAACTTGCGTGGTGTAGTTGGTTGTATTGGTTTGATATTCAGTCTTTTGTTTGTTTGGGGTGTAGTTTGTATGTTTTACAGCAGTTAGTTGTATCTCTCAATCAAATTTGTCTGTTTTCTCATAAAAGGCTGGGCTCTTTCGAGCAGAAGTTAGATTTTTAATGCTTTGGCAATCTAACTGTTATGTATGAGCTTAAGAATAATTAGTTTTAAGTAATGATTTTTATGGTATACAAATAACATTGAGAAAGCTGCTCTAGAAAATACTATTTATTAAAAACAAAAACATATATTTGCGAACGTCTAAAAAATCAGAGAACATGCAGACTAAGAATTTAGCTTCCAAACCAGTAAGATTTTTTTACAGTTGGTTGGTATTCTTTCTTGTGTGGTTGGCTTTTACCACGACTTTGCAGTTGGCCGAAGTTTTGACAGGTTTAGCGGTTACTTTTGTTTTGGCTTTAATAAGTTATGAGACATTTACAGGTTGGGGTTTTAAGGGGATAAAATTAGGAAATATTTGGTGGTCAATAGTTTACATTTTTAATTTTATTTGGTTAATGGTAAAAGCCAATTTGAATGTGGCTAGAATAGTTTTGACACCTAGCCTACCTATCAATCCAGGCATTGTGGAGTTTGAGACCAAGCTCACTAATGAGTATGCCAAGGTCGTCTTGGCCAATAGTATCACGCTCACTCCTGGTACATTCACCGTGGATGTTGTAGGCAATAAGTTTTATATCCACTGGTTGGATGTTACGGTAACAGATCCACAGGAGGTCTATCGGGAGATTGCAGAGCCTTTTGAGCGTATTTTGTTGAAAATCTTTAACTAAAAAGACTATGGAACTGTCATTAAATTTAATTGACATCATTGTATTGGCAATTATTTCAGTGGCTTTGATTTTGGATTTTTATCGTTTTGTACGGGGGCCACTGGCATCGGACAGAGTGATGGCTGCGGATACGATGACCGTAACAACGGCATCGTTACTAGTTTTTCTAGGGTATTTGTTTGACCGTTATATTTATTTGGATATTGCCCTGATTTATGCAGTATTAGGTTTCATAGGAGTTATAGTCATTGCTCGTTATCTGGAAGGTGGTGTATAAGCCACTTTTTTTATGTTTTAACAAGAAAACCCAAACATTATGGAACAGGTACTAACATACTTAGGTTACGTATTTATAGTGATAGGAGCAATCTTTTTGTTTTTAGGAGGTCTTGGAATAGTACGTTTGCCTGATATTTATTCACGTTTACAGGCGGGTACTAAGGCCTCAACCCTGGGAGCTATGAGTTTAATTCTAGGGGTAGGATTTTTGAATCCGGCCTGGTTAGTTAAGTCGCTAATTATAATTGTATTCATAGCTTTGTCAAACCCTATTAGCTCCCATGCTTTAGCACGCGGTTCTTACCGCCACAAAATTAAGCCTTGGACAAAAGAAGATATTGACGCTTATAGTCAGTATTTAGAAGAACAAAGGCAGAAAGCTAAAGAAGAACAAACCAAACAAACCGAAAACGAGGAATAATGAGTACTATATTAACAATATTGGTAGTGATAGGTGCTATAGTGCTTATAGCTGCTGCTTTGTTTGCAGTACATAAGCGCGATTTGGTAGTGGCGACAGTTGCAACATCAGTTATTAGTTTGGTGCTTTCTTTATTTTATTTTTTGTTGCAAGCACCTGATGTTGCTTTGACTGAGGCTGCTATAGGTGTAGCTCTGACTACAATTATTTTTATTGTAACAATCAGAAATACAAAACGTTTTGAAGACTAAACCTGGGACCTATGAAAAAGTTAATTTCAATAATTTTTTTGCTTTACATAGCCTACCAGCTTTTTGTTGTTTTTTATGCTATACCTTTTGGTACAGATGAGGTAAGGAGTAAAGTAGGTAAATTTTATCTGGAGCATTCACCTAAGGATCTGCAGGTAGCCAATACAGTAACTTCAATAGTGGTAAATTTCCGTGGTTTTGATACATTAGGAGAGGTAACAGTTTTGTTCCTTGCATCTACGGCTCTGGGAAGTATTCTTTTCCGCCGCCGTGAGGTACATACACGACTGAGCCATCTGCGTACATCTGTTGAGGCTAGTTCGATAGTAAGGGTGACAGGACGTATTCTTTTCCCTATGATTGTTTTATTGGGAGCATATGTATTTATCCATGGCCACCTCACTCCTGGTGGAGGTTTCCAGGGAGGTGTTATTATTGCAACAGGTTTCTTGTTCCTGTTATTGGCTTATCGCCAGTTTACCATTGATCACAAGACGATTATGTGGGTCGAGTCGCTAGCCGGTATAACATTCGCAGGAATAGGCCTAGTGGGCATTTTTATGGGAAAAACTTTCTTAGAGAACTTTTTGGGAGTAGGTAAACTAAATGAGTTGATAAGTGGTGGTATTATTCCATTGATTTATATTGCAGTTGGTTTTAAGGTAGCGGCAGAGCTCACAGGTATTTTAGATACTATTCTTTTAATTAGTATTACAGTTGATGAAACAGAAAATCAAACTGAGAAAAATGGATAATCTTCAGATTTTAAAGATAGCTTTCTACGGCGCTTCTATTTCGTTGATAATTGTTGGTTTGTATGCTGTTATTACTAAGAGGAATTTGATTAAGATAGTATTGGGATTGTCAATTATGGACAATGGATTGAATTTGTTGTTTATAACAATAGGTTTTGTTAATAACGGTACAGCGCCGATCTTTTCTCCATTAGTAATGGAAAAGTATAAGACAGTTGAGGCTGCATCACAGGTTATGGTAGATCCTGTGGTGCAAGCACTAGTGCTAACCGCTATTGTCATTGGTTTTGGTGTCACAGCAGTAGCTCTTGCACTTGTTCTTCGTCTATATCGTCATCACAACACAACAAACATTGATGAAATAAGGAATCTAAAATGGTAGCAGTAAATCCTATCTATTACATAGCGCTTCCCCTGCTGTTTGCATTTATGTTGCCAATATTGGGGAAGATTTATAAAGGCTTGATAAGAATCGTGCCCGGTATATTGTATGCTTATTTGATGGTTATGTCATTGTACTTGTTGAGACAGGTAAACATTACCGGGCAACCAATAATTGTCGAGATAGCAGGCTGGAAAGCACCATGGGGTATAAACCTTATTTTTGATGCTTTTACAGGCCTGATTGTGACCTTTATTACAGTGCTGGCATTCCTGGTGTGGATGTATAGTTATCGTTTCAAGAAAGTAGAGTTTGACAATGCCCTGAAGTATTTTGTTTTATTGATGCTTGTTACGGTAGGCTCTATCGGTGTTGTTCTGACAGGGGATATTTTCAACCAGTTTGTTTTCCTAGAAATAACAGCACTGAGCTCGTATGGTCTTACTGCCTTTTACCGTGGCCGTGATGGAGCAGAAGCCGCCTTTAAATATCTTCTGGTAGGTTCACTGGCTTCTACATTCATACTTCTGGGAATACTGTTGATTTATTCACAGTTAGGAACATTGAATATGGCGGATATAGCGCGTAATATCCATATAATGAAGCCAGAGCTGAAGATTATGGCTTTCTTGCTTCTGTTTATAGGCTATGGAATAGAAGCAGAGATGTTTCCTATGAATGGTTGGGCACCTGATGCATATTCACAAGCTCCGGGACCAATAGGTTCGGTTTTCGCATCAATGACATCAAAGGCAGGATTATATGCGTTGATACGCCTCACGTTTACATTATTCGATTTTTCAACAGTAAGCAAGTTATTGTTTGTAATGGGGTTATTAACATTAATCTTTGCTGAAGGAATTGCTTTGCGGCAGGAGAAGATCAAGAGAATGCTGGCTTATTCAAGTATAGGCCAGATTGGCTTGATAATGATAGCATTTAGTTTTAATACATACTTGGGCGTTTTTGCTGGTATATTCTTGATGATTAACCATGCTTTGATAAAGAGCCTGTTGTTCTTCTCTGCCAGTTACCTGGCATACAATTCACCCAAGAAATACATCAAGGACATACAAGGTTTTGGTAAATATATGCCAATAACCGCCTTTATGTTTGGTCTTGGTGCTTTTGCAATAGTAGGTTTTCCTCCATTTTCAGGCTTCTGGAGTAAATTTTACCTCCTGCTGGCAGCAGCACAGAAGCATTATATCGTGCTTATAATTTTGATTCTGTCTGTAAGTTTGGTAGAGCTGGTTTATTACCTGCGCGTTGTGCATAAACTATATTTTGCAGAGCCAACAGGAGAGTATGAACCGCATAAGCCGCGTTGGAATGGAATGCTAGCAATGATTTTGCTGGCTCTGGTAATTATAGCTATTGGTGTGTATCCTGACCTGATTACACACTATATAGATCGTGCCGCTGTTATGATCATGGACAAAGCACAGTATATACATAACTCTCTTGGTCTTTAAACTAACTTTAAACCCGTTAGACGATGAACACTATAGTTTTGCTATTATTACTTTTCTTTGGCGGTGGGCTAATCACATATTTAGCATATAAAATAAGTAAAGTACTTGGGGATATACTGATTGCTATTATCGGCCTTGCAGGAGCTTATTTCTTTTTCCAGATAGATATTAATACGAGTGTAAACTTCAAATTAGCAGGTTTTAATCTTGGACTGGGATTCAATGGGTTTTCTTGGATTTTTGGGTTATTGGTAGCAGTTTTATCACCCTTGGTATTGATTTATTCCATACCTTATATGAAAGGCCGTGAGCGTCTGGAGTGGTTTTACATGCTATTTTTGTTTGTTATAGGTGCCATGTTTGGCATTTTAATGGCCCGCGATTGGGTTAGCTTGTTTATTTTCTGGGAGATAATGACATGGTCGTCATATCTGATAGTTGTTTATTCCAGAGGAAGAGGTCTGGATAAGGTTGGACTTAAATACATCTTCTTTAGTGCAATAGGAGCTTATGCTTTGCTCACTGCTATTGTAATTATTGGGGCAACGATTAAGAGCCTATACATAAGTGATTTAATAAATCTTTTCGGAGTTCTTTCTTTACACACCAAGTTATTGATAGGTATATTGTTAATAATTGGCTTTGGTGTAAAGGCTGCAGTTATGCCCCTGCATGTATGGGCACCTGATGCTTATAGCAGTGCTCCCATGAGTTTTACATCCCTCTTTTCTGGAGCCATGTCAAAGATGGGTGTTTACGGTTTGGGACTGGTAGTTATAAATCTTTATATCAACCATGGTATAGGATCTGTAGGGCACTGGTTGGCTTGGTTTGGGGCAATAACTGCTGTAATAGCTACATTTTATGCTATAGTCCAGGATGATGCTAAAAAGCTTCTGGCTTGGTCATCAGTAGCGCAACTTGGATATATAGTAGCTGGTATAGGTGTAGGTACCAAACTAGCAGTATTTGCTGCCATTTTCCTGGCTTTATTACATGGTGTGTTTAAAGCAACTTTGTTTATGGCAGTAGGAGCTGTTGAGCGCCAGGCAGGGACAACAAAGTTTTCTGAGCTAAGGGCACTGATCCGTAAGATGCCTTATACATTCCTGTCTGCATTGATAGCAGTGATAGCACTG
>JALWNS010000164.1 GCA_027083655.1 Bacteroidales bacterium
CCGGCGGTAAAGTTGTAAGATGATTACTATTTAAGTTTAAGTAGGTCAAATTTGTTAGCTTTCCTATTTTCGGAGGCAATGAAGTTAGTCTATTTTCATCTAAATCTAAAGTAGTAAGTCTGGTGACTTCTATTATTTCCGGGGGCAGGCTTGAGAAATTGTTTTTATAGATGAGAATACTAGATAGATTGGTTAACTTTATAATCTCATGTGGCAGACTAGATAAGTTATTTTCTCCAAGCTCCAAATAATTTAGATGTTTGAGATTGCCAATTTCCCGAGGTAGGCTTGTTAATTTATTATTGTTAAGAGTCAACATTGTTAAGCTAGTGAGGTTTCCTATTTCCGGAGGTAAAGTGGTTAATTCATTGTTTCTGAGCCACAATTCTCTGAGTTTTGTCAGGTTACCGATTTCGGGGGGCAGTTGTCTTATGTGATTGTCGTTAAGATATAAATCTGTGAGATTAGTTAGATTGCCAATTTCTGGTGGTAAGTATGTGATACTACAGTTGTTAAGATTTAAATATTTTAATTCTGTTAGAGTGAAGAGTTCTGCTGGTAAGGTTTGAAATTGATTTTCTTTTTTATCTTGCGCAGTTAAGTTGAGATACGTTAAATGCTTTTGTCTTAAAATATTATCCGGGATTTCTGTTAATCCAGTTTTTAGAATTTTTATACCTTTTATTAGATGCCAGTAGGTGCTATCTATGTCAGAGAGATCGTCAACAGAGACATAAACGCTATTAATGTTTGTATTCTCAATTTGTTTGAAGAACCTGCCCCAACAATCTTTTGAAGCAGGATTACCCAGTAAGTTTATATGTTTTAGATTTGTGCATTTATGAAGCAAATCAAAGTTTAATTCACAAGGATTTAATTTAAAATCTCTAAAGCTCAAACTGTCAATCTGTAGGAAATCTTCGTCTGTAAAATTGCGGAATGTAGTAAAATCTGGATTTATGGTCTTTGCGGCACGGTCGAATATCACGAAATCTGTATTATGCTGTATCTGTATTGCCCGTTGTTTCTGTGCATTAAGGTTTATAATTGTAAGTTGGATTGTTTTTACGACGATCTGTTCTAATTTCTGGAGATAATCTTTATAGACAGAGATTTTCTGTTGGTAATCTTTGTTGACAGAAATAATATCGTTAATAAGCTCGTAGAAGATGAGAGCATTGACATAATTACCTTTTACAAAAGCCATGTAGGCAGAATCCAGTTCGTGTTGCAGGTCATCTCTGATAGGTGAATTTTCGTAAGTGAGTTTGTATAGTTGCTGTTGGTACTGATCTATAAAGTCAATGTTTGTGGTTTTGACGGTTTGGAAGGAGTCTATGTCTATGGTTTTAAGCATTGGACATTTGCTCAGGACAGAGAAGGCCTGTGCAGAGTCTAGAAAATAGTTGCCTTTCAGGTTGATTTCCTGTAGGTTAGTTAATTTTGCGATTGTGTCGGGCAAGTGTACCAGACCAAGGTTTGACAGGTCTAATTTTGTGACATGTTCATAAGGTTTAAAATCTGGAGGTCTTCTTCTTTTGTCTTCGTTTAGCCACCTGGCTTTTTCTTGCAGAATGGCATAATCAACGCATGATTGTTCGTAGCTTCTTTGTCTTTGTTCTGTTTGGGATATAGTGTTTATTAGGTTTGTTCTGAGCTTGCTAATAGAGTCACGGCAGGCCTGTCGTTTTGGTCTGAGTTCGTCTCTGTGTTGTTGATAGTCTTTGTAAAGCAGATTGTATCCCTGGTAAGCTTTAATAAAATCACCTGCCTGGAAAAAGCTATCGCAATCTGCGAGCATGGCCTCATAGCCAGATTGAGCCATGAGGCTCAGGGATAGAAGTAAAAAGAGTGAAGTAAGTAAAGTTTTCATGAGTTTATTTTTGGGCTTGTTGTTTTAGTTTTAAAAGTTCTGGATCATTAGGGCTTAATTTTAATCCAGGGAATATAAAGTATTCAAGAGCAGACTGCCTGAAGGATGGTCCTTTGTTGATGTACTCTTTAGCTTTACTTTTGTAATATAAGAGTTTCGAATTCAGGCGTTTTTGTAAAGAATTTTTCTTTGCTAAGGCTAATGTATCGTCATAATGTAGTTTAGCTGCCTGGTCATATAACTCTAAAGCCTTTAGCCAGTTTGCTTCGTCTTTTTCGTATTGTTTTGCCTGGCTTATTAATTTGTTAAATTGAGTTTCTTTACCTGCAATTTGCGAGAGGCTATCTATTCTTTTTTGTAGTGCTAGACTATCATCTGTCCATTTAAAAGCTTGGTTTAAGACTTTAACTGCGTCTGCATAGTTTTTATTATGACAGAGGGCGTTAGCCTTTTCATTTAGTCTGTTAAATTCGCTTCTTTTGAGGTTTTGCAATATTTCGTTGGCTTCTTTTTCTTTTTGTTTTGCAATTTCTGTTTGTCTTTTA
Source organism: Bacteroidales bacterium (assembly GCA_027083655.1). Lineage (GTDB taxonomy): Bacteria > Bacteroidota > Bacteroidia > Bacteroidales > S143-33 > S143-33. The sequence goes on from JALWNS010000164.1 coordinate 2,419, forward strand.
GCATTTTGCCACATCACGAAACCAAAAATAGCCAGGGAAATACTTACCACAGCCGCTATGCTCACAATCATTATGATTGTTCTCTGGCGGCGGCGCTGCTCTTGAAGTTTTCTCAATTCTTCCTGTTGCCTCATCTCTTCCAGTCGGCGGGCTTCTTCTTCCTTACGGATCTTGCGCACTTCCAGGATTGGTTCTACGAGAGTGTCGTGACTTAGTTCATAAGCAATGCCAGTAGAAGTATTCTCTGCCCGCAAAAGGTGGATATTTGTCAGTATTCGCAGATCTTCATCAGTAGCATATTTTTTACATACTGCTTCGTGCAGGGTAATTCGCTGTTCATTGATAATCAGGTTGTCCTCTATGAGTATAGCAACCTTTTGACGTCGTTGCACAGGAATTTTGTTCAAAGCCTCTTTGTAGAAGTCAACGAAAATATCTTTGAACTCAGGTAAATCATTGGTATGAATAATAATGCTGGCATTTTTCTTTTTATTTTTCTTCTTTTCAATAGCAATATCTTCTATTCTCTGACAGACGATTTGCAGCTGGGTAGTCTCTACTGTTAGATTGTATTTGTCTGTCAGAACGTTCAGGATATTTTGCAAGGCAGGTTCGTCAAAATCGAATTTAGTACTAATGAAGTCTCCTTCTGCCGAGGCAGGTTTTATAATCGCGTTTTTAGCTTGCTGACGGGTCAGAGGCAACAATTCGTAGAAATTATTTTGTATATCTGGAATTCTGTCAGTAAGGCGGTTGAGCAGGCTCAACCGGTCAGAACGGATGGCATAGACGGTTTTAACCTCAAAATTTTCGTAAATTATGTCTGCCTGCTCCTCAATTTCAGGATGTTCTTCAATGAAAGAGAGGACCTCGTCAGGGATTTGATTGTTCAGGATTTGTTGCAATTGTTTTTTAAAGTCCTCAATCATCTCCTCTGGATAGCTAAAAAGCTCCTCAAACTGGTCAAACACAAGCAGTACTGGTTTGTTGTCTGTTGATACCTGTAATTTTTTTAACCAAAACCAGATATTTTTCTCTGTGCTAAGCTGGTCAACAATTGTCTTCTGCTGTTCCAGATCCTTGAAGCTACCTAGTAATGTGTTTATAATTTTCCCGGCTGGCGGAACAATTGTCTCGTCTTTTGGGTTATATGAGAAAAATCTTATTTTCAGGATAATGAAATCGTTTTTTAGTCCTGGTAAAACACCTGCATTGAGCAAAGAAGTCTTTCCAACGCCTGACTTGGAATAAAGCAAAACCTGCTGGCGCAACTTAATCAGACGCTCTAACTTCTTTATATCCTTATCCCTGCCGAAAAACAAATCTTTCTGTTCTTCACTAAAAGGTGAGATGCCTGGATAACGTCTTTTATCAATCATTGGAAGTAAATTTAGTTATTGTTTCTTTGATGAGTTGGATATATTGCTCTGACTCTCGCAACTGGACAAGCGAATCGCTTTTATTGATGCTATCCTTGTACTTATCAAGCTCATTATCAATATTCTGTCTAAAGGTCTGTCCAAGATTACGAAACACACCTGGTTCTGGGTTTTCCTGGTTCCATTCATAAGCTTTATTTACCAGAAGGTTAACAAAATCCTTGTGGTTATCATTAACAAAGGCAATGTTGAATTGATTATCAATGAATTCTTTGTGTATCTCATCTATTTGCTTGGAATTAAAGGCATATGCTTCAGGATTGTTACTGAATTTGAGAGCAAAAAGCAATAGACGGTTATACCATTTATTGAAATCCACACCAATGAACAGATAAAAACTTGCACTGCGAATAATCTCCTCAATCCTCAATGGCACTTTTACCTCCTGCCTTTCGTTGATGTAATCGTAAAATTGGGCGTGGGTATAAATATAATTTCCACTACGGCTAGCTGCATTCCCAAGCAAATTATAAATAATAGGCTGGTCGCTATCATCTTCAATCATCTCACTTTGATTGGTCCTCGGGACATAATATAGAAAACGATGTGGAATATTAAACCCAGAGTAAACCTTATGCACAGTATCATCAGGCGATATATTGACAATCAAGGGGAATTTTATCTGTGCCAGTTTTTCTATCAAGCCGCGTGCCTCAGAGTTGTCTTGTAGAAACTCTTTGTTATAATATCTCTTGGCCTTAGTAGCTACGCGTTCCTCGTTTTGTGGCATGAAAAATCCGTCCCTGTCATTGTACTTAATCTTACCTTTGCTAATACTTTTGAAAAATTTCTCGTGCAGCGAATTGCCATCCTCGTCTGTATAAATGCCCTGTCCGATGAATAACACGCAGTCCTTCTGCTCAATAGCCTCCATCAGTCCGTCCCAGTCAATGTCAAACTTATCTTCTTCTACAGTCTCTTCCGGTAGGATAGAATAAGGTTTTACGTCCTGAAGCAGGGATTTGATCTCGTCAATTCTGGCAATGAGCTCTTTCCTTTTCTCTAAAATTTCCGGGCTGACTTCTGTTTTTATCTCTGTTTTGTTAATTGTGATGTTCTGGGCGTTAGTGTCTTGAATGTTAATACTGTCGTCGCCCGTGTTGTTGATCTGGTTGTTTTTATTTTCCCCGTTCATTTGTTAATGTTTATGTTAATATCTCCGCCGTTAATATCTTGCAGGCCAATATTGCCGTCGCCAGTGATGTTCATTGTGTTGGTTTTAGTAATCTGTACACCTGCATTTTGCAGCTGCTCCTGCAGTTCTGCCAGTTTTCCCTCGAATTGCTTTTTCAGTTCTTCGTTTTCGTAAAGCAGGTCGTCAAGGTTTGTTTGTAATCCTTTAATTATCTCTTCGTTAGCTTCCATTTTTTCGATCATCTCCAGACGTTGCTGTGCACGTTTGTTGTTAGAAAAAATGTTCTTCATCCAGCCCAAAAATCCATTGACTGCACCAGAGACAGCAGGATTCTTCATCAATTCTACACTTTGTTCCAAAATTTGGGTAGTTTGAGAAATAATGTCCATAGTAAAACTTTTTGGTGTTTTGGTTGTATGATAAATGATTATTTTTTATTTATTGACCATCAGGCAGTGGCAAAACAACACTGTTAAAACTAATTGCTTGACTGAAAAAACCAACAAAATGATCAATAAAAACCCAATGAATTTTTTGATTCTTTTGGCAAGACTATAATTTATTAAATTTAGATGTCAAAACAAATTTAAAATTACCATTTTATTTTTGAAAATGAAAATTTGACCCAAAACGATATAAATATTTACTAAAC
>JALWNS010000165.1 GCA_027083655.1 Bacteroidales bacterium
AAATGCCCGTAAAATGAGAAAAGATTTAATGCGCCAAGCTTTTCTTAACAAAAAATCTAACAGGGAAAAATCCAAACAACAATTAGATACACTAAACACAAAATATAAAATCCTGAGAAAAAGATTAAGAAAGATTATTATCAATTAAGACAATTTTTTTTGTACTATATCATAAAAAAATCTTATTTTTTATAAAAAATTGCTCATGAAAAAACTACTTTTACTTTTACTTGTTAGTTTTATTCATTGGTCATTGATATTAGCCCAAGTAGACACAAGCATCTATAATCTCACCCTCAAGGATCTGGCACAAATAAAAATCTCTACACCCGGGCGTAATATAATGACTGTACTTACAGCTCCTAGTAATATTATCACAATTACTGACAAAGAAATATACGAAAATAATTATAAAAGTTTACGGGACCTGCTGAATGATATTCCCCAAATTATAATCCAACACGTATCTTCTGCCGAAAACGAAGATATTTATACAATCAATGGTATCACAGGAAACGAAAAATTCCTTATTCTCCTTGATGGCGTTAGAATAAATGCTATAGCAGGTTCTGACAATACTATCGGCGAAAATTATAGCTTGGCTAATGTCAAACGAGTCGAGATAATTCTAAATCCTACATCTGTGCTTTATGGTGCAGATGCTTTTAATGCTATCATAAATATTATTACATACAAACCTGAGGAAAAAAAAGGTATAGAAGTTTCTGCTAATAGAGGAAATTATAATACGTATGACGCTTATCTTGTAACTAATTATAAACTAAAAAATCTGGGATTTACCTTTGTGTCTAAATATTTTTATTCCGATGGTCCATTCTTCCCTATTTATTATCCCGATTTGTACAACTGGTATTACAGGTACGAAAAAACCGGTGAAGTTATAAGCTTTGGAGACACAATCCAGGCTCCTATTGGAATTAAACCATGGGACATGTCTTCTAAAGCAACCAATTTTAGGGCTAAACTATTCTATAAAAATATCGAAATTGGAATGCTAAGATTCTTCGAATCTCATTCTACATCCCTATCTGGCAAACCTCAATACTCAATTTATTGTAAAGAAGCACACTATAATACCTTGTTAGATAATTTTTATCTAAAGCATAATCTCAATTCTAAAAGCAACAACATACAACTATATTCTTTAATCAATCTTCAAAAATTCAAAATCCTTCCAACCTCAGCTTTTGTAAACCGTTATACAAATTTCAATGTTGCTTATAAATACGAGAATACACAGAATCTGCACTGGGAAGAAAACCTTAGAATTAAAACAAAGTCAAAACAAACATGGAACTTGGGCTTTGCAGTGGACTTGTACGATATCATCCCCAAAACAGGAGACCTTCCTGTACCATACGACGAAACCAAACCTTATGATCAACAACAAATTTATTATTTCGGCACTAATGTACAAGACACTGCAGGAAATAGCCTGGTTATTTACCAAGATATCTACCGTATTAAATATTATAACCTGAGCACATATACACAAATATCACACTATTTTTCTGATAAATTATATATCATAGCAGGACTGAGGGGGGAATATAATAGCAGGTTTGGCTTTACTCTTTTACCAAGGTTTTCACTCATTTACCTCCCATCAAATTATTGGTCAATCAAAATTATGTATGGTAAATCTTTTTTAGCTCCTCCAATACACAAAGCTTACCAACACTTTGGTTCTTTTATACCCGTGCAAGACAGCCTGGGCGGTATAATCGGCCTCAAAAGTCCGTTTTGGCACCTTACTAGTCCAAATCTTACTCCCGAATACAAAGATTCTTACGAAATTAATCTTATCAGATTCCTGAACGATAACCTGTACTTTAAACTCAACCTATTTTATAATAACCTTTATAACCTGATCACTAGGGTAATTATTACAGATACAACTTTTCACAACGTACCCGTTGATAAAGCATGGGTATTGAGAAATACCGGTAATGGCAATACTTATGGTGGTACAATTTCTTTGTATAATAACTTCAAAATTAACGATCTAAACATCAAATCCTCTCTTAGCTATACTTATATTTATGGACGAATAAATAACCTGCCTCCTCAATTTAGCCCTAAGCATAGTATCAAAACAAAAATTACAATCAATTACCTTGACCAAATGAACCTGACCATAGGAGGACAATACCGTAGTTGGTCATTTTATTATCCAGGCGACACAGTTATTAAAAGCCCTCCTTACTTTGTACTATACGCCAGCGGCAATGCCTTGGTCATTGAACAAAAATGGATGAGCCTCTGGCTTACATACCGTGCTTACAACCTGATCAACTCCCGTTATTATAACCTTTCTGATGGCTCTGTCGGCCCTAGCCCACAAAAACCACTGGAACTACTTGTAGGTTTAAAAGCAACATTCTAGAAATCTATGTACCACAAAACCTTATTGACTTTTCCATAAATTTAATGTATATTTGGCCTGCTTTAAAGAAAAGCCTCTCATTACCTAAAATCTTGGCAGCAGGTCGCCCTATCGCCGTATAACCTACGGGACAAAAAATCTTTGTGATTTAGACCTGTCCCCTGGGTTATATGGAGGAAAGTCCGGACAGTACAGGGCACTGTTCTGCCGAAAGGCAGATAGCCGCAAGGCTATGGCTCTGCAACAGAAAACAACCGCTGCCTTATTGGGGCAGTAAGGGTGAAAAGGTGGGGTAAGAGCCCACCAGCGCCATGGGCAACCATGGCGGCTGTGCAACCAACAGGCTGCAAGGTCAAATATACCGGCTACTTTCAATACAGAAAGTAAGGGTGGCCCGCCCGATGCCGGGGGGTAGACCGCGTTAGATAAATGATAGGGCAGATAGCTTATGGCTATCTGACAGAATCCGGCTTATAGACCTGCTGCCTTCTTTCTTTGTATCCTTTCCCTGAAAAAATTTGATAAGTAATTGACCCTATTATCATTACAAATCCTAACCACATAAATACCAACATCAACTCATCCGTACGTAACTTGAAATAATCATACACAAAAACCTTTATCAATGTTATAGTCATTAACACAAACGCACCAATTCTTACTTCCTTCGTGTGGAAAATAAAACCTATAACTAACAATAATAATGCAAATGCAGACCATAGCATCGTATAATACATACTAAAGACCTTTGTCAAAATCTCACGGATTAAAATATTAGGCTTGTACTTCATCACCACAATAATATTGTCTAGCTCATTACTCAAGAAAACCAATACCAGACCTATCATAAAGAGAGTAAGTAAATTATCCACTATTGGATGCCCACTTTTAGCCCGCCTTATACTCGATAGTCCACTTATACTTATTAACAATAACATCAAAGCCGAATAATAATGATAATTATATTCCTTGGTCCCAACAAATGGGGAAACCAAGTAAAGATTCCTCAAATCTGCCCACGAAAAAGCATAGTCAAATATATACATCAAATAAGCCAGTACAAATGAGATTATTGCCATGTACATAACCTGTTTCTTTTGTATAAACAGGGCAGGCAAAGCTAATAACAACAACAAACCATAATTTAGCAAGCTCAAAACAACATCTACAACTAAATCATTCTCATAGACCTGTGTAGCCAGGGACCGCAATTCAAAACGAAAAGCTATATAAAAAGCTATCAAAGCAGATATGCCCAGAAAAGCCTGGTACAACTTTGTTTTTATAAATTTAAAACCAAAATAATCTCTCTTCTCATATTTAAGTAAATATGCATTTGTCAATAATGAAACAACTGCAAGCATTGAGCTCAAAAATCCACGGTTAAAAATAGGTGTTATTGGCTCCATGTCCTTGAAAATATTCAAATACTGGTCATACAAGTCAAAACCCAAACTGGCTAACATCAACAAAGTCAACTCAATAGAACCTAACTTCATGCCTGCTAAGTCTGCCCTCAAACCAACAAACATCAATACTACTGCCTGCAATGCCCACACTAATGTAGGTGATTTACCCATGTACTCAACAGGTATAACTAAAGCTATAAACATTATCGATAGCCCCAAAAACAAATTTAAAATACGCCTGTCAAAGTTTTTGCGGGGAAAGAGCCATAAGAAAAATCCATAGTTCACTAACGAAATCCACAACGTGAATATACCTTTATATTCAACACCTGTACGCACAATTATAATATAACCAGCAGTATAATACAAAGCATTAGCTGTCAACAACATAGAAAACTCTATAGGTAAGAAACGCCGGTTTTCTTTTATATTGTTTATCAACACAATTACAAAAATCATCAAATAAAAAACCGTCAAAAAGATCATTGATCCATAAAAAGGAACCTCTTCTTTTTTAAACCAAAATTTGTCTATAAGCCAAACAGCATAAATCAAATACGTAAAAGCAAAAGACACGACATTAATCAACAATGACTTGCGATAATAATCATACAATATTACACCAAGGTCTAATAACAACACAAAAGTAAAAACGATCCAATAATCACCTGCCGTCAAATTCACTGTCAAAGGAGCTACAAACCCTGCCGCAAATGTCAAGACTGCAATCTCCGACCTGCCCATTATAATGGACAAACCTATAGCTACAATAACTACAAGGGCTATCAAAGCATAAGTCAACCCCAATCCCATTAATGAATAAACATAAAAAGCCGAAAACAGGGTCAGTACCAACGAAGATAATCCTCCACCTAGCAAAACCGAACTCAATACAACAAAACGCTTGCGCAATAAATACCCCACTGACAGAAGCATGCCTGCAATCACCAGCCCAAGAAATACGCGGCCAATAGAATTTATCCAATTATACTGGATACCTACACTAACCAACAGAACCATGCCTATAAGAAACGAAATTATGCCAATCTTATCCAACAAATTTTTACCTATAAATCCCTCTACTTGCTCCAATAAAAAATTTAACTTCTTGTTGCGTTCAATAATCTTGGCTTTTCTATCCTCTTTAAGAGCATTCTTCAAATCCACCATGCCTTCTTCCCTAAAAATCTCCCTTGCTCTATCACGAGAAACCAATGCATTTACTACCTCCTTCTCTGCCCGTTGAATCTTACTCATATCCTTCTGTAAATGCGTAACTCTGTTAGTCAACTGCGATAAACCTCTATTTATCTTCAAAATATTGAACAAAAGGAATAAGATAAAAATCAAACTAAAAATACTTAAATACAAGGCTATTGCATAAGTGGGGTTCATTACTAACACAGTTTCTTTTATTTGCTTATGCTAAAATAGTAAATCTTTGATTATAACTTAAATTTTTTTCGCTTTTTGCTTTACCTATGCCTTATTACAAGCTATGTGTATATCTTCACTGTTTGATGCTCTGCCACAATGCAAATATTCTTCCTGTCATGCCCGAAACTGCAAAACAAGTCTACTACCAACCCAAAACTAGCTTCAAAAAAATAATAAATTACAACCCATACTCCTGTGCCACCTGGATACTCTGCCACAATGCAAATATTCTTCCTGTCATGCCCGAAACTGCAAAACAAGACTTATTGCACACAAAAAACGACGGGGGCGCTCATGCGCCCCCGTCGTACAAAAGCAATAGAGGTAAAAGGTTTTACTGGACATTTCCTTTTACTAAATAAACGGCCTCCTTATAG
>JALWNS010000166.1 GCA_027083655.1 Bacteroidales bacterium
AAGATAGGGTGCACTACTGCATTAACATCCTCAGTATCAGGAGAATATTTCCCATTAATAGCAGCATGGGCTTTAGATGCCAGTATTAAAAACTGTGATGCCCGTGGTCCCGCTCCCCAGTTCAAATACTTATTTGTCCACGGATGTGCCAACTTTGTATTTGGCCGTGTCCGCGCCACTATCTTTACTGCATAATTTAACACGGTGTCGCTTACAGGCATTTCCCTTCGTATCAATTGTTGGTAATATAGTATTTCATCTGCAGTAAGGATTTGGTCCAGCGATACATCATCATGTTCTGTAGTCGAGGCTATTTTTAATTCTTCTTCAAAACTTGGATAATCTAAAACAATATTAAACATAAACCTGTCAAGCTGCGCTTCTGGCAAAGGGTACGTACCTTCCTGTTCTATTGGGTTCTGTGTGGCAAGGACAAAAAAAGGTTCATCCAACTTATAACGAATACCAGAGACTGTTACTGCTTTTTCTTGCATTGCTTCCAATAAAGCTGATTGTGTCTTTGGGGGGGTACGGTTTATCTCATCTGCCAGAATTATATTGGCAAATATAGGTCCTTTTATAAATTTAAATTTGCGGTTCTCATCCAGAATCTCGGATCCAATTATATCCGAAGGCATCAAGTCTGGTGTAAATTGGATTCTTTTGTACTTTAACCCTAAAATACGGGCTAAAGTATTAACTATTAATGTTTTCGCCAAACCAGGAACACCTAACAATAAGACATGACCTCCACAAAGTATGGATGTTAGTACATGATGGACAACTTCTTCCTGGCCAATAATAACTTTATGTATTTCTGACTCAAAATGGTTAAACTTTTGCTTCAGGTTGTCAATAGCCTCTGTTTTGTCTTTATACATCTTTCAAAGCGCATTAATTCTTCATAAAAATAAAAAAGAATTTTCGTTCACAAAAAATAGAAAAAATTTTTATCTCAAATTTTGCAATTTAGAGGTAATATTATATTTTTGCCCTCGCAAAAACGTTCTGCTAAACATGGAGAGGTGGCCGAGTGGTCGAAGGCGGCGGTCTTGAAAACCGCTGTGGGCGGAAGCCCACCGGGGGTTCGAATCCCTCCCTCTCCGCAGATTTTTTTGTAAATAAGAAAAAATTGCTTACCTTTGCAACCGCCGTCCGGGGTGTAGCGCAGTCCGGTTAGCGCGCCTGCTTTGGGAGCAGGAGGTCCCGAGTTCGAATCTCGGCACCCCGACAAAAGCCGGCTCACAAAGAGTCGGCTTTTTTTATTCCTTAAAAAAATTGCGACCTATACCTTAAAAATATCTCCCGACATTTAAGCCTAGAATTATTCTATTCCAAAACCGGTCATGGTCAAAACGGAGTCATTAGAAATTAATTTAACCCTCATAGAAGGATTAAGGCAAGGAAAAACAGAAATGGCTGTCTCATGTTTTACTTATCCAACGGATTGCCTCTTCAAAAGATTTGAACATTTTTCTCTCAGGCTCGCTATAAGCATCTTTGGCATGGGCAACAAGGTTCTCCATGAATATAGATGTATTGGCTTCTGTCGGGAAAATATACGCTATTTTTTTTATGCCTAAATTGATATACTTCGGAGATATATTTTCGACAGTCCACTTGTATAAGCTAGAAGTGGGAGGATAAACAGCATCAGTGCCATCATGTACGAGAAATCTTGGTTTTAATTCTTCTACAAAACTGTGGGCTAAGATCATTTCAGCCTTATACTCTGAAACAGATAACTCATAAATAGCGTCTTTCCAACGGATGACAAGCACCTTGTCCTTTGTATCAAACAGAATTTCATAGTATTTATTTACTGCGACTAACTCCATAGCTTTAATCTTCAAAAATTAAAGAAAAGAGACTATCACGGCTTAGCTATGATAGTCTCATAAAATGATTAATTATTTGCAAAGGGCTGTTTATTACGATTTAACCGTAATATCCTCTGGTATATAGCGTTTAATGCGTTCTGCTATATCCATAAATTGCTCCTCACTGAGCTTCATTTTCGGAGCTACAATACATACCTGCGGCTCACTCTTAAATGGAACGAGATGAATATGTGCATGTGGCACCTCTGTTCCTACTACCATAACACCTACACGCTTGCATTCAATAGCCTGGTCCAGTGCACGTGCTACCTTCTTGGCAAAGACCATCATCTCTGCCAATAAGTCATCCTCAAGGTCAAAGAGATAATCAATTTCTTGCTTAGGAATAACCAATGTATGCCCCTCGGCAACAGGATTAATGTCCAGAAAAGCTAAAAATTTATCGTTTTCTGCTACCTTATAAGCAGGTATCTCTCCCTTCACTATCTTTGTAAAAACTGATGCCATGGTTTAATTTTTTTGCCCTAATTTAATTATTTATCAAAAAAAAGTAAAGCGCTAAGTTTTACAACAAAAAAATAAAAAAGGAACGTCCGTTGGACGTTCCACAAACCCTAAAACATAAAGCGCTATGACACTTACACTTTACTAAATTGAAATATCAAGGATTTCAAACTCCAATAGTCCTGCGGGCACTTTAATCTGGACTTGGTCTCCTTTTTTCTTGCCAAGCAAGCCCTTAGCTATAGGTGTATTGACAGATATTTTCCCCGTTTTGAAATCGCCTTCATTCTCTGGTACTATAGTATATTCAATAATCTGTCCGGTTTTAAGATTCTTTAGCTTTACTTTGTTCATTAGATTTACAGTATCACTATTAATCTGTGATTCATCAATAACACGAGCATTACGGATTCGGGCTTCGAGCTCGGCAATCTTAATTTCGAGCATAGCCTGTGCCTCCTTGGCAGCATCATATTCTGCATTCTCTGAAAGGTCGCCCTTGTCACGAGCCTCTGCAATTTGCTGTGAAATTTTTTTTCTCTCTACTGTGGTTAAATATTCGAGCTCTTTTTTCATTTTTTCCAGCCCTTCCTTTGTGACGTAATATGGCTTGTTATTTGACATAAGCTTGTTTTTTATTTTTGTTATTATTATAAAAACAAATCCCCGCCAACTGGTATAACTCAGTGGCAGGGACTTAATTCTTGTGCAAAGATAAGTTTTTTATACAAAAAAGCAAAATCATTTACTAACATTAAACCTGATATGCAAAATATCACCTTCCTGGACAACGTAATCCTTGCCCTCCAGGTAAAACTTGCCTGCTTTCTTTACCTCCTGCTCAGAGCCATACTTGATAAAATCATCATAATGCATCACCTCTGCACGGATAAAACCACGTTGAAGGTCTGAATGTATAACACCTGCCGCCTCCGGAGCTGTAGCGCCACGGCGTATTGTCCATGCGCGTATCTCCTTGGGGCCCACGGTAAAGAATGTTTGCAGGTCCAGTAGCCTGTATGCTGCAGCAATAAGACGGTTAACACCTGACTCTGTCAGGCCTGCATCCTTGAGGAATTCCCCGCGATCCTGCGGGTCTAGCTCTGCTATCTCTGCCTCCAGGCGTGCAGCTATTACTATCACCTCAGACTGTGGATCATTCTCTTTAACCCATTGTTCTAATGCCTTGCTATACTCATTACCTGTAGCAGCTGAAGCATCGTCCACATTTGCCACGTAAAGAACCGGTTTCATTGTCAGGGGGAAAAGCTCCATCAGTATCTCCCGCTCATTGTCTTTTAGCTCTAGCGTACGGAGGTTCTGAAAGTTCTCCAGATGCTCTTTTGCCTTTTTGAGCACCTCAACTTGTTTCTGAAGGCTTTTGTCTCCGAACTTGGCTTTTTTCTCAATTTTTTCCAGTCGCTTCTCAATGGATTCCAGGTCCTTCTGCTGTAGCTCAATATTGAGAGTCTCTATGTCTTTGACCGGATCCACATCTCCTTCTTCGCGTGGCACATTAGGATCATCAAAGCAACGCACCACGTGCACCAGGGCGTCCACGTTGCGGATATCGTTTAGGAATGAGCTTCCAGAACGGCCACTACCCTGGCGTAAGCCCGGTATGTCAACAAATTCTATCGTTGTATGAATGATTTTTTCCGTGGGCTGCAATTTGGCAAGCTCATAGAGGCGCTGGTCTGGCACACGGGCAGTGCCATAATTTGATTTGGTTGCAAACCCTAGACCTGCTTCGGCCTTTGTATCTGAGAAACAGTTAAATATCGTAGTCTTTCCACTATTGGGCAGTCCGACTATTCCTACTTTTAGTGCCATATTCCCATTAATTTTTTAAACCACGCAAAGTTAATCATTTTTTCAAATTAGCAATTGCCAGTATAACACCTAGAATTATTCCCAGAATTGCAGCATTAAGAATACGGAACTGCTCGGGAAAAAGGAAATTTATCGTCTGTGCCGGTATCCAGAAAAGGGGTATTGTCTTCTTAAACACAAAATCCCATTGCACCTTCCAGTTCATTGTAGTTATAATTTGCCCTACTGGTATCGGGGTAATCAGGGAACGAAGGCTACCATTTAGCATTGAAATATGAATGTCTGTAATCTTGTGGATAGTCATAAACACAGGGGCAAACATTGTATTGAGGAACAGGCTAATGAGAAAGGCTATCAAGACCTTATTCCACGACATAGGTCCTGCAAGGACCTCACCAGCGTTCTCAATACCAAGCACAGATGAGCTAAAGCCAATAGTACCATGGGCAAAAATGTCAAAAGCAATCTTTATAAAAACACCAAGAAATCCCCACACAACGGCATGAGGCAGGATGCCAAAATTCTTTTTAAAATACTTGCCTGTTTGTATCCTTATCCCCAACAGCTCTCCCATTGTAGCCAGAATAGCAAACTTTACAAAGGCAGTAAGCAAAGGGTAACGGGCATTCATACCACTGACCGGGTCAAAGATAAAATCATAAGCCTCGCGCCACAAAATAAAAGGCAAGAATATAGAAATCAGAACAATACCAAAAATAATGTCTTGCTTTTTCATGGAGTTTTTGACGGCGAAAATAACAGGTTTTACCGAGATGAAAAAATTTGTTTCTCCCAGAGGCTTTAATAATTTTGTTAACAAAGCTTTGAATTTAACGCACATGGACATTGCGACTATTGTATTACTTTTAGTAGCCGGACTGATGGTAGGCTTCATCAATACACTGGCCGGTGGAGGGTCTGTTATATCCCTCTCAGCCCTTATCCTTCTGGGTCTGCCTGCTAATGTAGCCAATGGTACTAACCGCATAGCCATTCTTATTCAAAACATCGGGGCAGTTGGTAATTTCAAGCGCCATAACGTACTGGACTCGCGTAAAGGAATAATTCTGTCAATCCCTGCCCTTGTGGGTGCAGTTATAGGATCATGGATAGCAGCAGATATTAATGAGGAGCTCATCCGGAAAATCATTGGCATCATCTTGATAATCATGCTTTTTGTGATGCTATTTAATCCCAAGAAATGGATCAAAGGAGATGAACACTTGCAGCAGAAAAAGGTAGGCCTGGGGCAAATAGTGATGTTCTTCTTCATAGGCATATATGGCGGATTCATTCATATAGGCGTGGGATATGCACTGTTGGCAGGCATAGTGCTGGGTGCTGGTTATGACCTAGTCAAAGGCAATGCTATAAAGGTTCTCATTATACTGCTATGGACACCGCTTAGCCTGCT
>JALWNS010000167.1:0-5226 GCA_027083655.1 Bacteroidales bacterium
CAATAGCATAAGGACCTACTAATTTGTATGGGGCATAAAAATGAGCCCTACCAAAATGTGACTCTGGTGTTTTATAGATTGGCTGGTAAATCCGTACAAGCTCATGATCTTGTATAACTATTTCTTTTAGCTCGCCTCGGTTAAGAACAAAATCTGCAACTCGCTTATTATAATACTGTTGTTTAAAATGGTAAACAGCCTTCTCTGAACCTAACTCATTGACTAATTGGTAATAGACCTTATCCCTTTCAAGTCTTAGCTTATTAAGACGCATTAAAGAAGGATATTTCAAATTATTATACAAATATGACAAAGCCTCATCATGTATCTCCTTATTATATCTCTCTATTGTCAAATCATTTATAAAATCAGGTTTTACTCCTGTAAGCCTGGCTAATTTCGAAAACTCATTACGCATAATTATAAAATTATCCTCCACTTTGTCCCTAACAAGCTCATTACCAAGACTGTCAAGATTATATCTTAAAATAGCTTCTATTTTATCATAATAAGATGTCGAATAATAAGTTGCATCAGAAATCTGCTTGTCTATATCAAAAAAATTCTTTTCATATTCGTTATGCTTAAACTGTGTTACCATCAACGCTTCATACGCCCACCTAGAAGTTATAAGGTCGCCTATGACAGGTACATATTTATAATTGGCAAAATCTTTATGCAACTTAGAAAAATCTATAATTGTTCCGCTTAGCAATAATTGTGGAACAAGGATTAGGGGAATTGAAATATAAATAGCAACTACTGACTTAAGAGTAGCAGAAACATTCAAACTTAACATATTAGCAAAAGCTGCCGTTGTGAATAAAATAATCCAATAGCTAAAAAACATACCTTTAATCTCTAGCACATAGTTGGTGACCAGTAAAAAAGAAAAAATTTGTATTGCAGAAATAATAAACATCATCACAACTTTGGAATTAACATAAGCCCACCAACTTAAATGCAAGAACTTCTCCCTTTTCAGTATAGACCTGTCTTTTATTATTTCCTCCGCACCTAACGTCAAACCAAGGAACAAAGCAACAGTAACGGCCATGAAAAGGAAAGAGGGAATATTCACATTCTCTGAAAAAATATATATAGAATTATCCTTAAAGTATTTGCTAAAATATGCCAAAATAAGTCCCAATATAGGTGCTTCGGTAAAAGTAATAAGCAGATATTGCTTATTAGCCAACTTTCGCTTTAAATCCCTGATAAAGAATACTATAAACTGTTTAAAACTTGATGCCGTTTTAAATTCACTCTGAGGTAAAGGCTCTTGTTTTGTATGGCACTCAAAGTTATTTTTTGGTTCTATTTCTCTTTTGTAGCGCTCATACCATTGGACTGGTTTTACTTTACGTTTCCGTGTCAGACGACCAAATTCATCAACAACTTTTGCCTCAATAAGCTCTAAAACTAATTCTGGCTTTACTGTTCCGCAGGTTGGGCAAACAGCTATTTGAGCATTTGCTATATTACTGGCCCGCTTGAAATAAATTATAGCATCAATTGGATTACCATAAAATGTAATATAACCACCATGATCCAGAATTAACACACGGTCAAAAAGCTTATATATATCTGACGAAGGCTGGTGTATGTTAACAAATACCATCTTGCCCTTGTATGTTAACTCTTTAAGCAAAAGCATTACTATCATGGCATCAGATGAAGACAATCCACTAGTTGGCTCATCAACAAACAAAATATATGGCTCACGTATTAGCTCCAAGGCTATATTCAGCCTCTTCCTCTGCCCTCCACTTATTAACTTATTCAATGGTGATCCTACTTTCAAATCCTTTATATCATACAAATTAAGTTCTTGTAAAAGCTGCTCCACTTTATGCCTTATTTCAGCAGTACGTAAGTGACTGAAACAAAGTTTTGCATTTAAAAACAAATTTTCGAATACTGTCAATTCCTCGATCAGTAAATCATCCTGAGGCACATGACCTATTAATCCTTTCAGCTTATCAGGCTCCTTATGCAGGTCTATTCCATTAATTAAAACCTGGCCTGTATCTGGCTTGAGATTGCCTATTAAAAGGTTCATTAATGTAGACTTACCTACACCACTACTACCCATAATACCAATCATGTGGCCTGCTTCCTCGTATAAATTCAATTCCTTTATACCATTGTCCGAATTCTTAAACCTAAAGGACAGATTACGAACACAAAATTTAATCTTTGATTTATCTTTGGATGAAATGAAGTTGGTTATTAAGTCTGAGTAATAGATTGGTTGGGTCCTGGGGGTACTTATAACCCCTCCTGTATCCAGTATATATGTATAAAGAGGTAAAACAGAAACATTATTTAAATGTAAAACGTCATTACCATCATAAATAAATACAATTAACCGGGTAGAAGGCAAATAAAGAAAAATAAGCTGGCCTACAAAACCATGATAAAACAAGTGTTTGAAGCCCTCAAAACGTTCATCAACCTCTTTCTTACCATCAATAATTAATAAATTATCACGCTTTTCTATTTCTAGATATTGACGAAAAACTAATTTTTGAACAGAGATATACTCTTCCCGGGGAATATTAAAAACTTCGGCTACAGTATCAACAAACTCCAACTCTTCCCTGCTTAGATCACCATTATAAAAAATAAATTCTACCAAACGGATATAAACTATTACTTTTTCCTTTTGCTGCAACTCTTCATTTATCTCATGACATATAGCTAAAACCTTGACAGAGTTAAGAGCTAAACGTTTGCGTACTTTTTCTTTATTTGTGGTTTTTGTATGATGGGCTTTAAGGTATTGATCAAAAAGTTTAAGATATTCTTCGACTAAATCCTGGCTTAGATGTAATTTCAAATAATCCTCAACTATCATACGTGAAGTAGGAGACAAACCCTCATCATCTACATTTGCCACTATAGCAAATAAGCGCATCAAAGCCTTTAAAATATTCTCATTCATAACCTTTGTATTAGGTTATCTGGACTGAATTACCCTACTCTTTCGATGCTATTGTTATCAGGATTAAATCGCAAGCCATGTTCTCTCAATGACTCATTAAATTTTTTAACTGTTAATTTACCTGTGCGCCATAAATACAGTTCTTTTTCCAGTAATCTAATCCTTTCTTCTAGCAATCTAAGCTTTTGATTATCAACATCCTGTTTTTCATCAGAAAAAAGATTTATACTTTCCTGTATTATATTATCCAAACCCTGCTTGAAACTCTTTTTCTTTGCCATGACTGTTTATTTTTTTGTAAAATTACAATTCTTATTTCTCAAAATCAAACTCAAAGTCTGGTTCATGACGTGACAAAAACTCAAGTGTCAGGTTATAATAATCCTGAGCTCCCTTTGAATTAGAACTATAACTAAATATATCTGCTCCTTGGGCAGGAGCCTCTGCCAAAGAAATATTTTCCCTAATCTTGGTGTTATAAACTTTATCTTTAAAGTATGTTTTTATTGTCTCCTCGATATCTCGATGCAATATTTTCCGTTTATCGTACAATGTAATAATTACACCTGAGATCTGTACATCAGGATTTAAACGCCTTCTTACTTTATTAATTACTTCCAGAATCTTTGTTAGTCCTTTTATTGCTAAGAAATGAGCTTGGATAGGTATAACAACTTCATCGGCCGCTGTAAACGCATTGATAGTCAACAAACCCAAGGAAGGAGGACAGTCAATTAATACATAATCATAATTATCTTTAACTGGATCTAGAATTTCTTTTAATATAAACTCTCTACCTGCCTCAGAATTAAGCTCCATTTCTGCACCTGCTAAATCCAAACTTGAAGGAACTAAATAAAGGTTCTCTCGAACGCTTATCGTGGGTACTGTCTCTATGTTTCCTTTCAAAGCATCATAAATTGACTCTTCTACCTTGGAAACGCCAAAAGAAAATGTCAGATTTGCCTGGGGATCCAAGTCAACAACTAAAACTTTCCTTCCCATTTTTGCCAAACCGGCCGCAAGGTTTACAACAGTCGTTGTCTTTCCTACTCCTCCTTTGTGATTACTTATTGCAATTGTTCTACCCATAGTTAATTTTTCTAGGTTTATTCAAAGATAATAAAAAATAATTTTAAAAAGTAAAACTATGCTTTACAATGGACGCTCTTCTCAACAATAAATATAGAACTAGCGCCACCTGCGGCGGCGCTAGTTCTGGTAGCCTAAAATCTCAAACAATTAGAATATAGAATAAGTATCAGGTAATCCATATTCTTCATCTAACTTGATACCCAATTCCTCCAATTTATCAAGAACAGGGTTATAAATCTCTGGAACTACAGGTATATGGACTCCTTTAAGCTCTATCTTTCCTTCGAGTATCATTATAACTGCGGCTGCTGCTGGCAGTGAAACAGTACGTGCTACAGATGTATCTGTATCCGGTGTACCAAAATCTAACATTGTTGAACGTATAACCTCTGATTTTCCATTTTCGTATTTAACCCTGAAAAAGTGCATCATAACCACCATGTCTCTTTCATCTCCCTCGAGCATCATCTTATCAATCATCAGCTTACCTGTGATGTTTATCAAACTGTCTTTAACTCCAATTTTTGTATCATCAAATAATCCCAACCACTTCATTGCCCTCTCCTGCAAAGAATCTACAGGCAAGTCCATTTTTTCAGCCAAAGCTTTCTCAATATTTTCACTAGCACTGACACCCAAGAGCTGGGCTAATAGCTCACGATAAGTCATATTTGTCGCATCTACTTCCTCCTCCTTGAAATAACCAAGTCTCTTCATCGTATCAATAATATCGCTCCAGCCAGGGTAGCGGAATGTTCCTCGGAAAATTGTTTTTACTTCGGGAATACCATAAAGATCTTTATATGGAATAGAATCTCTATTAGGATAAACTTCCAATACACTGACATTTGGAAAATGAACATACGAACGGAGTTTAAATAAATGCTCTGTAGGTACATAATATTCCTTACCTCCTCGCAAATAACGGCCATCATTATTACCTGCCAACAAAACACCTATAGGACTCCACGAAAACTTATATTTAAATGGATTTGTAACTGCAACCTCTGGCGCAGGCAAAGCTCCAGTTATTGAATAAAATTCCTCAACTTTACCTCCATTTGCATGTACGTGGTCAATAATCTTTTTGGCAGACATGTGGTCAATTCCAGGGTCAAGGCCTATCTCATTCAAAATTATGATACCTGCTTTGCGTGCTTCCTCATCAAGAGCTTGCATCTCGG
>JALWNS010000167.1:5236-5584 GCA_027083655.1 Bacteroidales bacterium
TTTCACGTATGAAGTAGTCACCATATTTTTTCCATGTTTAATGGCTAGCTTGGCAACCATAACATGATAACGGTAAGGCAATAAACTAACTACTAAATCATGGCTCTCAATCATTGACTCAAGACCTGCCTCATCATCTACAGTCCACGCTATGCTCTGGCTATTTGGATGGTTTCTTAAAATGGAATCTGCTTTTGCCTTGGTACGTGTGGCAATTGTAACATGATAACCATGATCTAACAGGTATCTCGCAATGGGTTTAACTACTAAACCTGCACCTAAAATCAATACGTTCTTCATAATTGTAGTTTTTTAAGATTTTATTCAAATCTAATTTTTTTTTTAATT
>JALWNS010000168.1 GCA_027083655.1 Bacteroidales bacterium
GATATAGCTATGTTAAAGAGGGGGCGGCGCATTGCGCCGCCCCCTCTTTTTTATATTGAGCTAGATTGGTAGTGTTAAGAAAAAGTGTGTATGGGAAAAATAAGGGGGGCGCGTAAATTTGCAGAAAAAACGATAAAAACTTATAACGATGAAAAGAGAAAAAGAAAAGCAAACGATGACACGCACCCCCATTAAATTCAACTCTACACAAATTAAAGAAATTATGTTGAGTTTTGCAAGTTCTCAGACAAATGCAAAAGGGCGGCGGCCATGCCCTCAGGTGACTAGTTGTTGGGCATTAATGTTTTCTTACCAAAGCTTTATTATTGTTCGATTTCTAATGTGCTGTCGCCGCATACATCACGACAAGTAATAATTTGAAATGCACGGTCAAGTTTGCAATTACCATTGCAACCTATACATTTAGCCTTTTTTAAGCTAGCCACAAGTATATAGTCGCCCGGCAGCGTGATGCGCGAGGTTATGACATAGGCAGCATGGCCGTTAACCGAAACAGGATAGAGGTAGAAAGGCTCGTCCGTCTTTTCCGGAGCTGGGAAATGGCTGCCACCTGCTCCGGATCAATCTTTTCTATCTCCTGCAGGGAAGCGGGTCTCATTTTAGGAATAGAATCAAGGATTGTGACGTCCCAGTCCTGTCCCATGAAAGCCAGTAAGCCCAGGTAAATAAACCCGTTCTGCCCAGAAGGCTCGTAACGCAGGGCAAAATATTTCAACGGGATATTGTCTCGGGTTGTGATTGTCATGTTGCACTCTCCGCAATCATCTGTAGCGCATCCGCCCTGACCTGAAGAGGCAATGTAGAAAGGATTACATGTGGCACTGGCATCGCAATGACATTGTATTTTGATAATCTTTTTATAGGCAATGTGATTATCAGCTGTAATTCCTATAACCTGCAGAGTGTCTGGGAAAGAGAGCATCAAGCTTCCGCCGGGTAATTGCTCTGTGTCGGCGTATGGGGACAGGAAAGCATAAAGTTCATTATGGCTTATAATTTCCTGGTTCTGGCATGAGAAAAGAGCAATTAGAGAAAAGAACGCCAGAATTAAAGATAGGCGTTTCATGAGCGCAGGATTTTTATTTACTTAGATTTGTTTTGTATTTATCTGTATTTCAAATGGTTATTTGTTAAAAACATAAAATTACTTAAACCATATTTCGTCTGCGAAGATAAAGGCTTTATTACCTGCGCCAGGATGCCACGGAGGACAAATAAGGTGGTTTTTTGCCAGGATTTTTATGTATCTCACATTGTCTTTGGGATAAAAACGGATGACAAAGTCTTTGATCACTACTCCCATGCTATCACGGGGAATAGTGTTTTTTACACGGCCTACATAAATCATGTTCGTGGTATCGCTACCTACCCAATAATCAACATACTGTGGCAGCCATATCCATGACCGTGCGTTTTGATAAAATCCTACTCCAACTTCGGTAATATTGTGCCTCTTGCCCAGGTCCACTACTGCCACGAGGTCATCATAATAATAACCTTGCCAGTCTCCGCTACTAAAGTCCTGCCCGCCCCGTATGCCATCAATCAATGCATCATGGCCGCTAGCTGGGTATTGGTGATGCCACTGTGTCAGGCGGATAATTTTTTTGTCTTTGGGTATTTTGTAAAATCTGGCTGTCAGGACCTTGCTCATCTTACCGTCTCGTTCTGCCCACATTCGCAGGGTGGCAGAAGTGTCCAAATAGAAAGGCATGGTGTAAAGGAATGGCTTATTGCTATCAATCTGTATGAAAACTTGCTCTGGTTCCGTAGTGGTCACAGAGATAAGGGTACTATCACGGAAAACACGCTTTGCACCGTCCAGGGCCGGGTCAATTACGATTTTGTGGTCTGTTATGCTACTATGAGGTAGCCGGTCTATGCGGTAAAAATAACGCTTTTGTATGCCCATGCTATAGTTAAGTTTGCCACCCTGGGTAATGTCCTGGAAGGTTATATAACCGCGTTTGTATGGCTTATTGTTCAGGTAAATGTGCTGTATGTATGTGCCCTTGCGGATAGGTCCAGAGGCAGTAATGACGAATTGTTTGCCATTTTCGAGATTGATTGTGATTTTTTTCAACAAAGGTTTACCAAAGACAAACTCCCCTCCTACTGGATTGACTGGATAAAAGCCCATGGCAGATAGGACATACCATGCAGACATCTGTCCGCAGTCCTCGTTACCTATCAGTCCATCAGGTGTAGTGCGGTAAAAACTGTCGGCTATCTGCTGCACAAGATCCTGTGTTTTCCATGGGTTGTATGCATATATGTAAAGATAAGCGATGTGGTGGCTAGGCTCATTACCGTGTGCATATTGGCCAATAAGACCTGTGATGTCTGCCTGTTCGCGGCCTGTTGTCTGCTCTGGAGCAGAGAACAGGCCGTCAAGTTTTTGTTCAAAATTTTTTCTGCCACCCATCAGGTCCATCAGTCCATAGATGTCTTGCATTACATGGAAGGTGTATTGCCATGAATTGGCCTCTGTGAAATTAAAGTCAACTTCACGTGGATCAAATGGGTCTTTCCACGTCTGGTTAAGCTTGGGCCGCATGAAGCCAGTTATCGGGTCAAACAGGTTTTTGTAATACTGTGCACGCTGGATAAAACGGCGGTACACGGCCGAGTCGCCAATGGCTTTAGCAACCTGTGCAATAGCCCAGTCGTCAAAGCTATATTCCAGTGTTTTAGAAACAGATTCACTTTCGTCTGATGAACTTATATAACCTTGTTTGCGATAGGCATTGAGTCCGGGACCATCGGCATCTGCACTTGTAATCATCATTTTCAAAAGCACATCACCTGGTAGGTCTGTCAGACCCTTGAGATAAGCATCAGCGATGACTGGCACGGCATGATAGCCAATCATACAATTGGTGTAATTGGCGGCAAGCTCCCAGATTGGCAAATGTCCGCCCTGGTTGTATTGGTTATAAAAGGTGCGGATAAAATCTGTGGTCCGTTCTTGCTCAATTAGTGTGTAAAGGGGATGAGCAGCGCGATAGGTGTCCCACAGGGAGAAAACCGTATATTGTTCGTGCTTACCGTCTGTTTTGTGTATTTTCATGTCCATTCCACGATAGCGGCCGTCCACATCAGAGAAAAGATTAGGCACAATCAAAGTGTGGTAAAGGGCTGTGTAAAATATTTTTAGCTTGTTTGTGTCCTTGTCCTCTGCTATAATTTTGCTGAGCTCGCGACGCCAAATACTGTCTGCTGCTAGACGCACAGAATCAAAATTCCACGAAGGTATCTCTGCCTCCAGATTGAGCCTTGCTCCTGTGGTGTCAACAGCTGATATACCTACTTTGACCAAGAGGCGTGCATCTTTAACCTTGTAGAAAGGAAAAATAGCTGCAATACTGGTGGAGCGTATTTCAAAGCCAGGTCCGGCTTTTATGGAATCATTAACCATGACAGAGTCAAAAGGCTGTGAGAAACGGATATAGAAATAAACATGTTGCTCCCTGGCCCAAGCAGAGGAAATGCGCCATCCTGTGATGGTGGAGTCGTTAATGATTTTCAGGTAAGAATCAAGCACTTTGTCCCTGTGGCGGAGATCAAGCATGACATAGTTTTCCCAGCTACTTGGAAAGGAGTAGCGGTGAAAACCAGCGCGGCGTGTTGTTGTGAGTTCTACAAGCGTTCCATAGTCGTCCAGGAAGACGCGGTAATACCCTGGAGATGCAAATTCTTTATCATGTGAAAAATGCGAAGCATACTCTGTGTTTTTGAAACTAATCCATTTGTGCATGGGCATAAGCAGTATATCACCGTAATCTGAGCAACCTGTGCCACTCAGGTGTGTGTGGGAAAAACCATAGACCAGTGTATCAGAGTAATGGTAGCCAGAGCATCCGTCCCAACCCGATAGTCGTGTATCAGGGCTAAGTTGCACCATACCAAAGGGTAGTGTAGCACCGGGATAAGTGTGTCCATGTCCACCTGTACCAATGAACGGATCAACGTATCTGACCGGATCAAACTCCTGTTTTTGACAAGAGAAAAGTATTGTAAAACTGATTATAAGCAGGAAGGATAACTTTTTCATCTGCGGGGATTTTTTTGTTAAGTTAAGGATTTTTTGGGAAACATTACAATGTCTTGTTGGTTTGTTTGTAGGTACGCCTCATGGCGCTAAGGTTTCCCGCAATGTCTTGTAGGGGGTATGTAGGGTTATGGCTACGCCATAGTTTGGTGCACCTGAGGGTGCTAAGGTTCCCCACAATGCCTTGCTGGTTTATATAGGGAGGCATGCCGATGGCATGATAGCGCGAGGTAAAGTAGAGGTTTTCGCTATGCGAAAGATATTGGGGGGCATGCCGATGGCATGAGGTTGGAGCACCTTATGGCGCTATGGGCCTCGCATTTCCATGCGAGGTAAAGTAGAGGTTTTCGCTATGCGAAAGATATTGGATCATGCTGGTGGCATGGATTGATGTGCTTTATGGTAGTTTGTGTGTAATGCCGTTAGGCATGACCCATAAAAAAGGGTTATATGGAAATGCGACACATTTTGCGAAGCAAAAGTTATGTATCAAAGAATTCAAAAAGATATTCGTCATCAAAGTCAATATCAAATTTATCAAGCAATTCAAGGTATTCTGCTTTGAAAGACTGTAGCATGTGATGTTTTTGTTGGTTGCGGATATATCTTTTGACATTTTCAATTTCTGATAATGCATAAGAAAAAGCGCCATAACCTCTCTGCCAGGCAAATTTGTGTGAGAACCATTTTTCTTCGTTTATCATTTTGGAGGATATATTTTTAATCTCTTGTACCATTTTGCTAACCGAATAGCTTGGGTGTTGCGATATTAAGATATGGATGTGGTCAGGCATATTGTTTATTGCCAGTACTTTAGAATTGCGGTTAGCAACAATTCCACAGATGTATTTCTGTAATCTTTCATTGTATTTGGGAAGGATTATAGCCTGGCGATATTTAACTGCAAAGACGTAGTGAATGAAAATTTTTGTGTAAGAGTTAGCCATTTGTTGTGGTGTTGGGTTTTGTTTGTAATTTATTGATTTTTTAGATGATATTCAACATAGGTTCCTCTCATTTCTATGAGAGGCAAAGTTGTGTTTTTCGCTATGCGAAGTCTGCGTGTGAGTCTGGCTATACTCCTTTTCCCCACTTCCCCGCAATGCCCTACGGGGTTATGTGGGGGGCATGCCGATGGCATGAGGTTGGTGCGCCTGAGGGTGCTAAGGTTCCCCGCAATGCCTTACGGGGTTATGTAAGGGGCATGCCGATGGCATGGATGTGTGCCTGTCGGCACTTTGTGTCCCCGCAATGCCTTACGGGGTTATGTGGGGGTATGCCGATGGCATGAGGTTGGTGCGCCTGAGGGAGCTATGGACCTCGCATTTCCATGCGAGGTAAAGTAGAGGTTTTCGCTATGCGAAAGATATAGGGGGCATGCCGGTGGCATGAGGTTGGTGCTCCTGAGGTCGCTTAGGTTCCCCGCAATGCCTTACGGGGTTATGTGGAGGTTATGGCTATGCCATTTGGTTTTGTGCACCTGAGGGAGCTATGGACCTCGCATTTCCATGCGAGGTAAAGTAGAGGTTTTCGCTATGCGAAAGATATTAGGTTCAAGTCCTTGTGTTTTTACCAATGCGGTAGCCCCAAAAACCATAGAAAGCAAGGTACAGGTATGGCAATACAGGCACGAGGTAAGATAGCTGTACACCTACCAGGTCTGCTACATGGCCCATTATTACGGGAATTATAGCACCGCCTACAATGGCCATTACCAGAAGGGATGATCCCTGGGCAGTGTAGCGGCCGAGGCCGTCTATAGCCAATGTGAAGATGTTTGACCACATAATGGAATTGAACAAACCTATGCCTATGACTGCCCACATTGCTACCTGTCCTTTACACAGAGCACCAATCATTAACAATAAAACATTAACCAGGGCAAATAATCCCAGTGTTGTGTGTGGCATGGAACGGCCTATGATAAATCCCAGGAAATTGATTACCAGTATTATGGCATAATATCGCAACATGTAAAAGTCTTTAACCAGACCAAAGAAAATAAAACCTGCCGTTGCTATCAGGAGCATAAGCAACCATTTTTTCCACAGACCCAAATGCTGGCTCAAGGAGACAGATCCCATGAACCGGCCTATCATCAAACTTCCCCAATATATTGAGACAAAGGTAGCAGCCTCGGCATGGCTTAGTCCAGCCACGTCTTTTAGACCAAGGAAATTTATCATCATGCTACCCACACTAACCTCACTGCCTACATACATGAAGATAGCCACTACACCAAGGACAAGATAAGGATAACGGAGAGCCCCTGCATCCTTGACGACCTGTTCGTCGGCGACATAACGTGGTAAATCAATTGCCCACACTATCAACAAAAGTAGAAGAAAAACCAAGGCAAAGACCAGATAGGGATATTGCACTGCCCGTGGACCCTGGAAATAATGAAAAATTAGATAGCCTCCCAGGGCTGGTCCTATTGTGGTGCCGAGGGAGTTGAAGCCTTGGGCAAAGTTGAGGCGTGCCGAAGCACCTTCAGGTTTACCAAGAATAGCAACATAAGGATTAGCAGAAATCTGAAGCATTGTAAAACCCAGGCCAACAATAAACAGGGCTATGAGGAAAAACCAATAGCTATTAGTGACAGAGGCAGGGTAAAACAGTGCACTACCAAGGGCAGAGAGGGCCAAGCCAATCATTATACCTTTCTTGTAGCCAATACGGTTGATAGGGTCGCCCTTGCTAATAGAGATGAGGAAATAAATCACAGACCCTGTAAAATATGCACCAAAGAATGAAAATTGTACGAGCATTGCCTGAAAATAGCTCAAGGTGAATTGATCCTTGAAATGTGGAATCAGAATATCATTCATTGATGTGAAAAAGCCCCAGATGAAGAATAAAGACACCAGGGTTATAAGTCCTATTGTCTGTTTTGAGCTCATTATTTTCTTTTTTATTTGTTAGCTGATATTAACGTGAAATTGTACACTAATGCATGCCTGTTTTCTAGTTAAATGTTGTTTTCTGTCTTGTTTTACCAAAATTGATAAAAAATTCTTAATTTCAAGCCAGTTTGACAATAACAAAATTCACAAAATTTTTTCGCATGAATAAGCCATTAAAATATGCAGACTTACACGTCCATCTGACCCTTAAACCATTTCTCAACACGACAAATAATAATTATTCAAGTATCTGGAAGTATACGAAGACCTCTTATTTAGCCCGTAGTGGTAAGGCCCGTACTAATATGCAGAATATTATTGATGGTAGGGTAAAAGTCATATTCCCGTCTCTTGGCTATATCGAAAAAGGGTGGCAGGTCATCCACAATCCAGGTTTTAAAGTGCCAGCAATATTCCGTAATGTTGGCGATTTGATAATTTTTTTACTCAATGTCAATATGGCTAATATTGATAATTATTTTGATTTATTGATCCGTGAGATGAATTATCTTATGCAACAACGCCGTCCTCCTATGGATGTTTCACCAAAGTATAAGAGTTATGAACTAGTTTTTCCGTTGAATGAAAGCGATTTTGATGAAGCAATGGAAGATAACAATAAAATTATAGCCTTACCATCTATAGAAGGAGCACATGCACTGATTAGCGGCATATTGTCCACAGAGAGATTTAATATTGATGTAGACCAGGTCCTGCAGAATGTGGTGTCCTTAAAAAATCATGCTTTACGACCGTTGTTTATTACATTTACACATCATTTTTATAATGGTTTGGCAGGGCATGCACATAGTATTTACAAGTTTGAGCGGGTTCTGGACCAGCAGTTTGGAATGGGCAATCCCATTAGTCCAGAAGGCTGGAGAGTAATACGTTGCTTGCTTGGACTGGATGATGCTTGTGGCTCATGGCCTATTTTGGTTGATACTAAGCATTTTAGTTTGGCCGCACGCCGCCAGTATTATGACTTTGTTAGTCGTGAGTTAGATTACTCTATCCCCATAATAAATAGCCATGCAGCATATAGTGGGAGTTTGACAATAGAGAATGTTGTTTACAATTACTATCCATTTTCGCATTACCAGACAAATATTTCAGCAGAAGAAGTATACCATATATGGCGTAGCAAGGGACTTGTGGGTATAAATTTTGATCAAAAGGTGCTCTGGTCAGATTTAGATATTCCAGATGTCAATAAAATCATGGAAAATATTGTGTCAATGGTACAAGGTGCTATAGAATATGCGAGATTAAATGGTCTGCCTATGCCAGATGAGACGATTTGGGATGTTTTCTGTATAGGAAGTGATTTTGATGGCTTTATAAACCCCTTGGATGATTACACCTCCCCACTTGATTTCGAAAAATTAGAAGGGGATCTTTTGTCAGCTTTAAAAAACAGCAACCAGTTCAAAAATCTTTCTATTAATCTTCATAATGCAAAAAATATTTCAGAAGCAGTAGTAGTCCAAAAGTTTATGCACGAGAATGTGGAGCAATTTGTAAGGCGTTATTTTAGCAGTTTAGCATTGTAGTCAAAAAAAACAAAGGGTTATGCGATTATCAGGTCTTATTTTTGTTTTTTTGCTTATATGGACAGGCATGTTTGGACAAACTATACTTGTCATTGATGAGGCGGACAATCCGATCAAAGGAGTTCAAGTAACAGATGGCCAAGAGGTTGTCTATACAGATTCCCAAGGTAAGGCGGATATAAGTATTTTTCATGGACATGATTTAACCCTTGTAAAAGACGGTTTTCTTCCTTTATTATTGATGTGGAAACAGCTGGAGTCAATGAATTTTACAGTGATAATGCGTTCAGACCACTTTGAGTTAGAAGGGATAATAATATCTGCAAGCCGTTGGGAGCAGCCTATTTCAGAGGTTCCACGGAGTGTGGTGCCTGTCAGGTTGCGTAATATTACAATGTTTGCTCCCCAGACAATGGCAGACCTACTGGGAACGACGGACAAGGTTTATATACAGAAATCGCAACTTGGAGGTGGTAGTCCAATGATACGTGGATTTGCTGCTAACAGGGTGTTAATAGTTATTGATGGTGTTAGAATGAACAATGCAATATACCGCAGTGGGAACTTGCAAAACGTCATTTCCCTGGATCCTTTGGTGCTGGAAGAGAGCGAGATAATTATGGGGCCTGCGTCTAATCTATATGGTAGTGATGCATTGGGTGGTGTTATGGATTTTCATACCAAAGATCCATTGTATACTCCGGATAGTAACTGGCATATTCGTTCCACAATAGCCGCAGGCTTCTGGAGTGCAGATATGGCTACTTCGACACATGTTGATTTGTCTGTCAGTAGCAGGCGGCTGTCAAGTATAACCAGTATTAGCTTGTATAATTATAGTGATTTGCGCATGGGAAGCATTGGACCTGAGGAATATTTACGTCATGTTTTTGTGGCTGGGACAGACACGGGCGATATTGTTGTTAAAAATCCTGATCCAAGGTTACAGGTACAAACGGGTTATGCTCAGTTATATTTTATGCAGAAGTTGCGTTATAAGGTTAACCAGAACAATGATTTGACATATTCCTTTCATTATTCAAGTACTAGCAATATTCCCCGTTATGATAGGCTAATATTGATGAAAGATACATTACCAAAGTACGCACAATGGTATTATGGCCCACAAAAATGGATAATGAATAGTTTACGTTGGTCGAATACTGCTTCGACTTTAATGTGGGATGACCTGCGTTTTGTTGTGGCTTATCAAGACTATACAGAGAGCCGTCATGACCGTAAATTCCGGGACTCATTGCTTCGCCACAGGCGAGAGCATGTACAGGTGTATTCTGCAAACTTGGATGTGCAGAAACATTTATCCTTTAATACAGATCTGTTCTATGGTGTGGAGTTAGTTGCAAATAAAGTTGGGTCCTTTGCCAATGTGGAGAATATTTACACATATAGCTTTACCCCTGCCTCTACCCGTTATCCTGATGGGTCGTCATATAACACAGCAGCCTTGTATGTGCAGACCAAGACCTCGCTCATAGATGGCAAATTAACACTAAGCCTGGGTGGACGTTATTCCCGTGTCTGGCTTTATGCACCGTTTGATACAACATTTTATAGTTTTCCATTCACAGAGGCCAGGCTAAATACAGGTGCATTGAGCGGTTCGGCAGGTATTGTTTATAAGTTTAACAGACGTGTGGCTTACCGTTTCAACCTGTCCACTGGTTTTCGAGCGCCAAATATTGATGATATTGGAAAAGTCTTTGATTCAGAGCCTGGTAGTGTGATAGTGCCAAATCCTGATTTACACCCCGAGTATGCTTATACTGTGGATAATGGGATAAGGATACAAACGGATAGATTGTACATGGACATGGGTGTTTTTTACACATACTTGGACGATGCTATTGTGAGGAAGGATTATAGTTTCAATGGTCAAGATTCTATTGTTTATGATGGGGAGATGAGCCGTGTGCAAGCTCTTGTTAATGCAGATTTTGCACATATTTGGGGTGTGGAGATAGAGACAGGATTTTTAGTTGCGCAGGGGTTAACATGGAGAAACTATTTTACATATTTAAAAGGTTTTGATAGTGAAAGGGAGCCCTTGAGACATGTGCCACCAATGTTTGGTTCATCACACTTGTTCTATAAAATCGGTAATTTGAAATCTGATCTGTTTGTGCGTTTTAATGGGGAGATACCATACGACCAGTTAGCTCCCAGTGAGAAAGACAAACCCCACCTCTATGCCATAGATGCGAATGGTAATCCATATTATCCGGCATGGTGGACGCTGAATGCCTCGCTGAAATACAATTGGGGCAGGCTATTGGTTTACTTCAACCTTGAAAATATTTTGGACAAGCGGTACCGCCCGTATTCTTCTGGGGTTACAGGCCCTGGCCGGAGTGTTAATTTCGGCTTTATTTACCAACTGTGAAAAAGAAGTGCGTCAGGTCCGGGAGCCTCACGCACTTTGAATTTTTATTCATCTGCCGGCGGGAACTGAAGTCAGGCTTTGCTACGCGAATTAGTTTAATCTCTTAGCAAACAGTCTATTCCTTTGCCAAAGCGCACGGCAAGGATAGCAATTACAAGTGCAAATTGTTCTTCTATGCCCAGGTTTGTGTTGTCAATGATTATAGCATCGTCTGCAGGCTTAAGTGGAGAGACGTCGCGGCTGCTGTCAATGCGGTCCCTTTCCTGTACATTTTTTAATATTTCGTCAAAGTCAACATCCTGTCCTTTTTCTTTGAGCTCTAGATAGCGGCGGCGTGCACGCTCGTGGGCACTGGCCGTGAGAAATAATTTTAGTTCTGCATCTGGAAAAACAACTGTGCCAATATCACGTCCGTCCATCACTATGCGTTTGTTCTTTCCCATGGCTTGCTGGAGACGGACGAGATGGGAACGCACCTGCGCAATTTCTGCAATAGGGCTGACCCACTGGGATACTTCCATGCCCCGTATTTGGTCTTCTACATTCTCACCGTTGAGGTAAGTTTCTTCTTTTTGTAATTGGGCGTTATAACGGAATTCTATGTGGATTTTGTCCAGTTCGTTAACCAGCTCTTGCGTCAGGACATGGTCTGTTATCAGGCCGCGGCGCAAGGCATAAAGCGTCACTGCACGGTACATGGCTCCAGTGTCGATATAGGTGTAATTCAAAGCATTGGCTAGCTGTTTGGCTAATGTACTTTTACCACAGGAAGCATGCCCGTCAATGGCAATTATTATATCTTTGTTAAGTTTCATGACAGATAGTTTTTTCTGGTTAAATAATGTCCAAATTTATCAAAATAATCGTTTTTTTTCTCCTTGTGGTTAATAATGCTGGAGCACAGCGCATAAGTGTCAGATTTTTTGACCAGAGCACCGGAAAAAAGCTTTATTCCACCCGCGCCAGGGATAGTGCGCAGGCCATAGAGAGGATAGAGGTTTTTGTTAACCACTTGAGAGACAAAGGTTACCTTGAAGCTTCTGCCGATAGTCTATCTTACAGTCCAGGGCAGGTCAGTGTCCTGGTGCACACAGGCGAAAAATATTTTATTGACACGCTCATCATAGTAAACGGCGGGGACACAGTTATTTATTCATGGCGTAGAAAGATTTTTTCCCCTGACTACCTGGATAATGCTTTATCGGCGGAAGTTAGTAAGCTCAGGAATAATGGTTATCCTTTTGCACGAATAGGGGGAAAATACTGTCGATTGACGGATAGACATTTTTCTTGCCTGGCAGAGGTAGATCGCAGAGATTTTTATGTCTGGGACACGTTAAAAATCGTGGACTGTGTGCGCGTAAGCAGGCGCTTTTTGCAAAATTACCTCTCGCTCAGGCCTGGCAAGCCTTTTAGTATGCACGATTTTGAACAGATACAGTCTAACCTGTCGCATCTTGATTTTTTGACCATGACCGGCAAGCCACAAATAGAATTTTACCCTGGCCTGGCACGTCCTGTGCTATCGCTCTCCAGACGCAAGGTCAATTCTGCAGGCGCCATGCTAGGAATTCGGTATGAGAATGGTACTCTCACAACAATAGGTCATCTTAACCTCCATCTTAAGGCCCTGGTACATGCCGAAGATTTTACTTTGTCATGGGACCGCCCACGAACTGGCTGGCAACAGTTAAAGACACAGCTCCAGGTGCCATACCTTTGGGGTTTACCTGTGGGTGTGGAGATGGAGCTTTTTAGCCAGAAGATTGATACTACCCAACTTAATTTATCCTTGTCAGGAGGGCTATCTTATTATTTCCACCGGCTTGATTATATTGCCCTCTCATGGCAGAGCGAAAATAATCTTACGGCAATGTCTTCACAATCAGAGCGATCAGTGCGTAAGAGATTAATAAATACTGCTTTTCTGATCGATAGCCGAAATAATAGCTTGATACCAATGCGAGGTTTTCTGGTAAAAGGTTCTGTGGGCTATGGACGCAAAAATGTAGCTGATTCTGTATCCTGGTCAATGAATTATGCTGTCGGTATAGAGAAATTTACAAGGGTTAGGGAAAATATTACTGTTTTGACACGCCTGCAGTCAAAAGCTATGATTAGCCCCAGGATTTTTGACAATGAAGTTATGCACGTTGGAGGATATGCTGACTTCCGCGGCTTTGGCGAGCAGGAGCTCAGAGCCACTTCTTATTATCTCCTGACAATAGAACCACGGCTGCGTACAGGTTCATCATATTTTTTGTTTTTTGTGGAAAAAGGTATGGTTAAAGTGCAGACTATTACCACTGATGAGGCGGTCCATACTTTAAGTGCAGGACTGGGAATAAACCTCAGGTTACAAAGTGCTATTCTTAATCTAACGTATGCTATTGGAATGACTGGCAATAATTTTACAGACCATACTTCGAAAATCCACTTATCTTACAGATTGGTATTCTAAGTATAAGAGTGACTAGTTCTAAGGTTACTTATGGTTGTTAATGTACATCATTAGGCAAATTTTAATAAAATCTCTCTGCCGTTCGGGTAATTTTTAAGCCGGCAGTTATTGTGTGTTTTATTTGACTGTAATCAGGAAATCCCGTTTTTTCTTATTGCCTGCGCCATCTGTTATAATGACCCTGACATGGTTTTTACCTTTGACAAAATGACGAGTGCTAACAGGAGAAGAGAGGGTTGAAGTCTTTGCATCGTAAGCGAACAAAGCCCACCTGCGGTTGATATAGACTTTGTAATCTTTGATACCACTTAGGTTGTCTTTGATTTTGAATGTTAGCTTTTGTCCGTTGTTTAGTTGCCATGACGAAAGTAGCTTTATTTCTGGCATTATTGTGTCTCTGGTTAGATAAAATTTACCAAATTTGCTGCTATAAGCTATTGCACTGTTATTCCTGTATGATGTGGGTAAGGCCTGGGATTTGCCTTTGGGGTCAAGATAAACTACGACCAGGTGTGATGTATCCTGTTGTGGGATAAGGTCGAATCGTAGCTCAATAGGCCAGCGCAAAGGTGTGCCGTAATCATGAACCTGGTATAGGGGCGAGAGCATGGTGTAATTTTTCTCCAGTATAGAGAAATGAAAATGTATTGAATCATACAGGGCACTGTCTGGAATAACCACTGTCAAGCCGGCCGTGTCTAGTGTGAATTTTTTGCCATAAGGGATTGTTGTGTAGCCGCGGTTATCCTGTTGCTTTGGCAATCCTTGCGCCAAAGCATTTATCCAGAAGGTAAGACGGGCCTTGTTGCCATAGAAGTCTGACACAATGTAGGTTATCTTGTGGCGGCCAGGCGTGGGCGTGTAGATACCATTATTTGTTCGTAACCGGTAAATACACAGGCGGTTGCCTGGCGTGATAAGGGAACGTTGGATTTTGAATTTATGCTGGATGTAAGCCTGGTAATCCATTAATGTATTCACGTCACGTGTATGGCTAAAGAGAAATTTGTCAAACCTATACCATAGCCATAGCGAGTCATCTATCAACAACCGCACATCGTACACAGCTTTTTTGCTATAATGACCATTGATAAAATCATAAGTCTCTATACCGAAATAAACAGGACCATAGGTGCTTATGGTCGTAGGGCGGGAAGCAGAAAGAATGATTTTTCTGTGCCTACCCTGTACCAAAGAAGTGTCAGAAGCAGGATAGACAGCATAACGGAGGATACGTGGCGGAGCTATGTCTTTCAAGCTATTAATATATAGCAATGGATTGATTGGGTAATCTAAAAAAGCATCACGTATTTCAAAGTGTAAGTGTGGACCATAGGATCGCCCACTGTTGCCTACATAGCCAATAATCTGGCCTTTCTTTACTTTTATTTGGTATGGATCTGGATAAATAGTTATTTCAAAAGTTTGGCGTTTGTACTGCTCTTGTTCTACGAATTTCTGTATATCTGGAGCATAACGTAGCAGATGCCCATAAACACTTTTCTTGCCATTGGGGTGAATAATGTAAAGAGCGTTCCCATAACCGTCAGCACTAACTTTTATCCGTGAAATATAACCATCATCAATGGCGTAAACAGGATCGCCTGTATGTCCGTGGCCTGAAAAGTCCAGACCACTGTGAAAGTGGTCTGGACGTAACTCGCCAAAAGTTGAGACCAATGTCAGATTATCAAGCGGTTTAACCGGATGCCATGTGCTATTTTGTGCAATGAGTGAGATACTCAGTAGTAAACTGACTAACAATGCTTTGATTCTCATTTTTCCAATGTCTGCGGTTCATATTTTTCTACGTAAAATTCAAAAACAAGTGTAGAATAAGGCGCAACGCTAGCTATACGTTTCTTGTTGTATGCAGTATAAAAAGGGAAAATTGCAGTTCCATAAGTCTTATTGGGTACAGTCAGGATAATATCCCGCCAACCATCCAGAAGGTATGGGTCATTGACGTAAATATATACGGAATCATCTTTCACAAAAATTTTATTATTGTCGTCCAGGTTGTATCCTGTATAAACGAGCAAGACCTGGTCATTAGAATTAATGTAGATGGAATCATAGCTAGTGTCTATGTGCAACAGTACTCCACTAGACAATGTGTCAAAGTCAAGTCCCGACTCCTGGATGTATTGTAGGATTTGTAGTTTTTCGGCTTCGAGCATTATTTGTCTGTTCGAACAGCTTGAGACAAAGATTATTATACCTAAGCTTAGAAAAGCAGCTATTATGGGTTTAAAAGATTTCATGCCAGTATTTTTTCTTTTTTTAGTTTGTCTTTTGCAAATTTTAGATATGGCAGAATTGCGTCGTTTTTGAATTCGTTGGTGCCATCGTATTCTATTGTGACTACGGGTATTCCTGTTACTTTCTCTATCTTATGGGCCATAGCTTGGGTAATTATTGCAGCCGCACAGTATGCCGGATTTAATTGCACAAAGAAAGAAATCTTACCTTTATAATGATGCGTCAGGTGTATAACCTTGAGAATATTGTCAAATGATTCGCCAAACTGCATATTTGTTATATTAAATTCCTCGAAAATATCCTCCAGATCCTGTTCGACACTAGGCATAGGCTCTTGTAAAATTTCTTCAAAATATGGATAAAATCTGTTATCTACAACTGGAATTATTGTTTTGAACAAGCGGATTGTTGCAGCATCAAGTACAAAGCCTTCTTTGAAACGTCTCTGCATATACGGACTGGTTATTATCTTCAGATATTCATTATAAGGTGTCGTTATAACTTCACCGCCATTCTGTTCTATGTAATGGATAATATCCTGGTTAAGTACATCGTTATCACGGACATACAGGTCCCCGAAAATTGCTACTTTAGGGCGGGGCTCGCTACGGTCTATTGGAATAGCTTTGAACATACCAATAACCTGTCGCAGAGTTTTCTCTATCTCGGAGAGACTGTCAGACTTGAAAGCATGGGCAAGCATGTTAAGAGCCTTCTGTATTGTCGCATCGGTCTGGCCCTTGTTAATTTCATACGGACGCAGACGCGTGCCAATTTTTTTGATATATCCTCCAAACATATACGACAGGTATGCCTTGACAGAGGTCAGGAAAGAGAAGTCAAAAAACGAGGACTCGCCTAGATAGACCCGTACTTTATCCAAATCAGGGTAAATATCTTTTTTGTCCAGGAAGACTTTTTTTGTGAAAAATGGATACATGCTAAAGTTGCAGGCTATTGAGCTATCTACCAGCCATACAACTGTGTTTTTAGGATCCAATTTTTGTTTAATTATGGTATCAATGGCATTTTGTATAATGATACTCAGTGGGATACATTGTCCTGTGTTGAGCGTGGTACTCTTGACAATGTTTTGCGGCGTATCGTGCAGGATAATAGTATTCACACCAAAGGAATCGAGCGCGGATTTGAGCAGTGGTGTGACATAGCTATCCCAGTCAGGCAACAGAAGGGTTTTGCCTTTGAGCTCCTTGGCATCTTTTATATACGAGTCTTCGTGGCAGGAAAAACTGCTTTGATACTTCTGTTTTTTGTCTTTTTGTTGTAAACGGTAATGATTGGTGAAAGCATTAATAGCTGCCTCTATCCGTGTCTCATACCCCACAGATGAATCATGCTCATCCAGCTGTAGAATCAGGTAAGGCTTGCCGTGTGCCTCCATTAATGATTTGAAATATTCCAGTGTGAAAGAATCTGGTGAGCACTTAAACGAGGTAATATACACAGGATAAATGCCATCCATTCGTGCTACCTTGTCTGCCACAGCTAGGATGCGCGCTGCATAACGCCATTTTATTGTCTTTAGCAAGAACTGTATCTCTTCCACCTCTTCGTCGCTCACATCAATCATGTCCATGAAAAAGGTCTTGATACCATTCTTTGCGAAAATCTCGGGAATATTGCTGTTCATAGCAGGTGAGAGGGCATTGTAAGGACGCCCCAGAATCATTATCTTAATCTTGCCATCGTCGGTGTTTTGCTCACGAAAGACCTGCTTCCATTTGTCCTTGAGGCTATTGTGGTATTTCTTAGCCTCTTCATAAGCACGTGCAACATCTAGAGGAGAGACGTTAATGCCTGCCTTATTCAAAGCCCGGTAAAGGTTGTAAATAGTAATGGCCTCGTTCTGCCTTGTGTACAAAAGTGGTGAAATGAGCTTGAGGTTCTCAAACTCCTTGTTGGACTTTATTACTGCAGGCATAAACTGCGTGTAATAGCAGTAAGCACGTCGGACATTCTTGTCCTTTTGCCTCTCTTCCAGGTAAATAGGCAAGAAAACAAAATCAGACTTGCCGGCTACGGCTTTGACATGTGCATGTATGGCTGCCATTGGTGCACAAAACTCAGCCGCTGCTATATTCTTACCATGCTTGATTACATCGTGTACTTTTTCACTTGTAATAGTCTTGATTCCTAGCAGGTCAAAGAACTTGCGCCACCGTGGCATATCCTCGTACATGTACAGTCCGGCCGGTAGACCTACTGTTATGCTTGCTTCCTTGGTCTGTGGAGCAAAACGCAGGAAGGTGCGGCGATACTCTTTTATCATGTCAAAACCAGAAGTGTTGTAATTGACAAACTTCTGCACATTATAATCCCTACCACACAGGAAACCATAGGCCTCAATCTCGCCATCAATCTTGGCAACCTTGAGCTTGCAGAAATTAGGGCATAGGTTGCATACCTCTGTGCGTACTGGTATTTCTTTTTTGTAAAGCTCCAGACCGCGGAAGCTCGTCTTCTGGATATTCTTGTCAATAGCCGTCAGTGCTACGCCAAGGGCTCCGGTCAAATGGCAGAATTTGGACACCATTATCGGACGGCCGAGCTTTTGCTCAAAAGCAGCAACAAGAGCTTTGTTCTTGGCCGTGGCTCCCTGGAAAAAGATTTTCTTGCCAATCAAGCTCTCTACTGATACTTTGGACAGGTAATTCTCGCGAATGGAATGCAAAACTGCTGCCAGTACTTCTTCCACACTATAGCCTTTGTTCAGGTATTGGTTAATGTCTCGCTCCATAAACACTGTACAACGGTCATTAGCAATAGGAGCGCGGGCACGCATGGCGCGGTCTGCGTATTCAGACAGGGGCACACCGAGTTTCTGGGCCTGCTCCTCAATAAAGCTACCAGTACCTGCGGCACATACATTATTCATTATTGACAGGGTCACCATGCCATTGCGCAGGGTCGTAAACTTGGAATCCTGTCCGCCTATCTCAATGATTGTGTCAACCTCAGGGTCTAGCTCATAAGCAGCACGTGCATGTGCAGTAATCTCGTCCAGAATAACGTCTGCTTTGATGATCTTGCCAATAAACTTTCGTCCTGACCCTGTGGTGCCCACTCCCAGCCAGCGGAAACGTATATTTTTCTTCTGCTCAATGTCTGTCAATGTCTCAAAGATTGTCTGGACAGCCGTGACCGGCTGTCCGCTGGTACGTGTGTACAGGCCAATAAGAACATTCTTATTGCTATCGACTACAACGGCTTTGGTACTGGTCGAACCAATGTCTATGCCCATATACACGTCTGGCTGGCTACCTTGTTTAAGCTCTTCGTATATATCGACCTCTACTGGCACAGTATTGGGATGAACCTTGCTCTGGAAATTGTATTTCTCCAGGCTGGAAAAATCTGGGTAATCAGACAGGCGTAGCTCAAGTGGTGGATAATAATAGGTTTTCTTGGGCTTGTGGTAATGAATAATATCTTCGACAGAGTTAATACCCAATGGCATTGCATTGAGTGGCAATTCTTCGAGTGCATTGAGTGCTGCACCCCATGCCCCGAAAATATGGGCTTGTGGATGGGTTATTACCTGGTCTGTGTTAAGCAGCTTTTTTATGTGCTTAATAACTGCCTGGTTTAGTGCCACTCCTCCTACAAATACTACAGGCAACAGGTAATCAGTGCCGCTAAAGAGTGTGTCCACAATGTTTTTGGCAAGCCCGTACGAGAGGCCATCGGCTATTTCCTCGCGTGTGTAGCCTTCCTGCTGGGCATGAATGAGGTCTGTCTTGGCAAAAACAGCACAACGGGAGGCTATTTTCGGAAAATCTCCTTTGTTTTGTAGTGCCGTGGACGAAAATTCTCGAATATCTGCGAAGCGAAGGCGGCGGGCTTGCTGGTCAAGAAAACTACCAGTACCGGCAGCACAAGATGTATTTGTCTTGAAGTTCTTGTAATTACCATTCTCGTCAAACAGGGCCAGGCCAAAGCGTTCGCCTCCGACGATTAACAGTGAGCCTATGCGGTCAAAGTTTTTCTGCGCTGCCGTGATGAAGGAGACAATATTGTCATAGCGCCTGGCCTGTGGAAGGATATCAGGAACAGAGTTTGTCGCGGCAATCGCATATATGTTTGATAAATCAATTTTAGAGAGCTCTGAGGTTATTTTTTCTGCGATTTTGCCTTCGTGGAAGGAATAATTACTGTAGACAATCTGTCCATTGCGGTCAATCACAACGATAGAGACAGAGACAGATCCTGCGTCAATACCCAAGATCTTCATGATATTAATTTTTTGAGGTTGATAAACCTGTAGAGAATTTAGTTTTTTTAATCTTTTCTGTCAAGAAATTGCTTAGATTTCATTGCTTGCTTGAGGTCTAATGTTGGTGGTTTACGAGGAGGTTTGCCGCGATTACCTGGTTTTGAGGTAGTTTTTTGGGTTGTTTCTTCTTTTTGTTCTTGTTTATTGTTCGGCTCTTCTTCTGGTTGTTCCAATTGTTGATTATTTTCAGGTTCATCGACTTGTTTTACAGTTGTTTCTTGTTTTGGTTTTTTGACACTACTGACAAGATTATCTAATTTGTTAAGATCTGGGTTTGTATTCACTTTGGGCGGTTCGAATTCAGGATTTTTTTTCTTGACAGTCAGTATAGCAAAAAATATTATAAGGGCTACCAAGGCCACAACCAGAAATATAAATGCTAACATTTTTATGTGTTTTTAGTTTTTTATTCCAACAAGATCTAGGAAATGAGTTAGTTTCTCAGGCTCTGATTTGAAAATACCAGAAGCTGCAATAGTAACCGTATAAGAATTTTGTTTTTGTACTCCACGCATCATCATACATAAGTGATAAGCTTCTATTACAACGGCGACACCCTTGGGC
>JALWNS010000169.1 GCA_027083655.1 Bacteroidales bacterium
GTGTATGGAAAGGGCAGAGGATAGAGGCTTTTGACCTGACTATGCATAGTCTTGGGGAATATAGGTTGAGCCATG
The DNA here is from genome assembly GCA_027083655.1 of Bacteroidales bacterium. Classification (GTDB taxonomy): domain Bacteria; phylum Bacteroidota; class Bacteroidia; order Bacteroidales; family S143-33; genus S143-33. The sequence continues at coordinate 76 of JALWNS010000169.1, forward strand.
GCTTGGTAAGGAAACTACGGACTTCTGGAGATAATTTTTTGATTTTTACCACAGATAATGAAATAATACAATGGAGCCCTGCAAATGGGCGTAAACGTGCTTATAGCCTGGCTTTTGAACCGGTTGATGCTTTGCTTGTTGACACATCATTAATAGCTTGTAATGACTCTGTGGTGATCATTCCCCGTAGTAAAATCTTTAGCAAGTCCACCAGATTAAGGTTTGAGGATAAAATAATTGGCCTGGACAAGTATAAAAATGATTTGTGCATAACTACTCAAAATGGAATAAGCATTTATAATGGACGGCGTTTGAAAGGACTGTTTGTGGACAAAGGCGTCAGAAAAGCTATTTACAGGCAGAAAAATATTTATGTTCTTACACTCAACGGACAGATAAAAATCTTTGATTATCACTTCAAGCAGAAAAACAGTATCTCGTTAAGTAAACCTGTCATGGATTTTGAAGTGTCAGAAGACGAAAAATTGATTTTGATAAAACAGATAGATGGGTTGCAATTAATTACACCACAAGGAGATAAGATTTACGAATATTCAATAACAGGACAGGTACAAGATTTTGCTTTTAATCCTAATGGAAAGTTTTTCCTGGCAATGATTTTTGACCAAAAATCAACATATCTTAAGCACTGGGTATGCTCGGCACAGGAGGTGATTAATTATATTGATAATATTCATTATTTTGGCCGGTTGCCTAAATTTGAGACAAAGACGATTTTATCCGCATTGAAATAATATTTTGTCAAAAAACAGGTTTTTTTCTAAGACATTTTGTGTAAATTTATAAGAAATACAACACATTGTCATGAAGGTTAAGGTTGTAAAACTGGAGGAATTGGAGCTCCGGTGCTCTAATTGTGGTTCTGTTATACGCTATAGCCCCGGCGATAAGACGGCTGTCTGTCCAAATTGTGGTACTGTTAACGAAATCCATTATTCGGACGAGAAACTCGAAAGGGCATGGGAAGAGAAAGACCTCTTGCAGGAATTACACAAGCTCAGTGCACAGCAATTGGAGAGAGAAGATAAACAGGTAGTCAAATGTTCTGCGTGTGGTGCAGAGGTTGAGTTTGACCGCCCCGTAATCTCTGCCGAGTGCCATTATTGTGGCAGTCCTATTGTCCTGTCGCCAGATCAAATCCCAAGACCAATAAAACCGCAGGGTATTGTACCTTTTGCCATAACAAAAAAACAGGCAGCCGAACAGTATAGCCAGTGGGCCCGCAAAAGATGGTTTGCTCCTAATAAATTCCGTCATTATGCCCGTGCTCCCAGAAACCTTACTGCACTTTATATGCCTTATTGGACCTACGACGCTACAACTATTACCCGGTACCGCGGTCAACGTGGTGATTATTATTATGTTACAGAGACATACTACGAAAATGGCGAGCAGAAAACAAGGGAGAGGCGTGAGATACGATGGACGCCTGTAAGTGGCACAGTAAGGGTTGATTTTGACGATGTGCTGGTGCCAGCAACGCAGAATGTTTCTTACTTCCCGGATGCGGATAGCTTTGACCTGGGGGAGATGAAGCCTTATGATGCACGTCTTTTGTCTGGTTTTTATTCCGAGGCATATACTGTGGATCTGGATAAGGGCTTTGAAATAGCAAAAAATATTATGGACGTCTCAATCCGGCAGGAAATTAGGCGCGATATCGGAGGCGATGAGCAAAGAATAAATTGGTACGAGACAAAATATTCCGGCCTGACTTACAAGCATATCTTACTGCCAGTTTATCATAGTGTTTACAAATACAAGGATAAGGAGTATCCATTTGTCATTAATGGACAGACTGGTAAAGTTTACGGCAAATATCCTATTAGCTTCTGGAAGATATTGTGGGTAATACTTCTGGTGCTGCTTATAGCTTTGTTAATATACGTTGGAGCAGAATATAATTTTGACTTTGTACAGTTCTGGCATGATTTGTTTGGGCAGGCAATGATTCTTGCACCATTCAGTGATTTTGCCAGGATAGTGGTCTGAGTGTGTGCAAAGTATATGGCCTGGATTGTAAAAATTATCTTGTGTTAAAAAGTACATTTGTTAGACGGGAATAGTCAGGCGAATATCAATGCAATAGAAAGATTCTCTTTGACCTAGCAAAGCAGTAGATTGTGGTTTAGCGGATTTTAATTGTCTTTGTGCAAGGGAGGATAATCCGTCTAGCAACAGTCAAAGTTTTACACAAAAGATTTTGTATAAGAGATATGGATTTTCGCATGGAAACAGATATTGAGAGAGTCAAGATAGAGGATATCATTACTCTGTATATTGAAAATGGCTGGGGAGACTACTATGATCTTGGGTATGTGAAAAATTATTTTTGCGGCTCGACCTACTCGGTTTTTGCTATTGACAGGCAAACAAACAGGTTAGTAGGCTTTGCTAGGGTTCTGAGTGATAATTACCATACCACATGGATTGCCGAAATAGTCGTCTCACCCAGTTTTCAACGCAGAGGTATAGGAACATTATTGATTTCTGAGGTGAAAAAGGAATTTAGCCATACTTCTATTTATGCTGAGACTTTTTCTGGTACAGAGGCCTTTTTTATCAAAAATGGCATTAATGCCCGGAAAAATATGGTTGTGGTTTCCAGAGCCAAGGAGGATTAGGTTTCTAAGAAACTTTTCTTAAAAGACGAAATACGCCAGAGTTCTGTCCCTGCAAGTAGCCTTTTTCTTTGCCCGATGGTAATACTAAAGCAGGCAGAGTCAAATGGCCTGCCTGCTTTGGCTTGGTAAAATATTGCGAAGAATAAGCATTGCTTTAGTAAGTATTTGTGTTCGTAGTATGTTTGTTCTTGTTTTTCAGTTGTTTACAGTCTGATGAGTTTTAAAAACTCCTTATGCAGTCCATCGTCTAGCTGGATTATGTAAATACCTTTTTGTAAGTCTGGAGATATTGTTAATTCGCCACTTGTCTGCACCTCGTAGGAATGGACGAAAATAGTATTGCCACTGATGTCCATAATCTTTATATTAAGGCGTCCTGTGTTGTTATTGTAATAAGCTAGATGGACTGTATTGCCGGCGATTGGATTTGGATATACTGCATAGTTGTGGTTGTTGGATATTTCCAGGCCAGTAGAAATCTGCTGTGCCTCGACCGTTAGGTTGTCTATCTCCCAGAGTCTAGTCTCTCCCGCTCCAGTTCCAGAGCTAACGTATTCAAAACCAATAAAAATAGTTTGACCGGCATAGCTACTCAAATCAATGTCCCCACTAGGTGTCCATGTCTGGCTATCTTCTGCAGGATAGCTAAAGTTATATTGTTGCCAGGTGTAATTATCTGGATTATTGCCAGGCTGGTAGTTGGTTGATACATAGAGGTAAAGCCCTGGATATGTTGTGCCATTGTCAGTAAATTTTGTCCATGTATCAAAGCTGAGCACTGCACTTTGGTAATTACTCAGATCAATGGCTGGACTTATTAGCCAGTCCTGGGCCGCTACATCTGCACCGTAATTATTCATCGCTGCTACTCCGTATGTTGTATCACAATGCCAATCATAAGAGCTTGAGATGCTATAAATTGTCCAGCCACTAAGCGGGCAGTTGTCAAATGTTTCTGAGAAAACAATTTGTGTTGAACCCTGTTGCACGGTGAGTGTGTAGCTCTGTGTGGCTGTGTCATGTGCATTAATAGCCATTATAGATACCTGGAAATCACCTGTTTGTGAAACTGGAGCCGGGCTGTATAAACGGTAGGTTGCAGGTGCAATAGAATCAAAACTTAGCCATGAAGGAGCTGTTATTATCCGTGCACTAAAATCGCTTGTATCAGGTCCCACGAGTTTTATGTTATATTGATAATAACTGCCAGGGGCTACAGATGTAACAGGATTTGTACCAAAGTCCACGTAGTCCCAGATTTTCCACACGTATTCTGGATGATCAATGAATGGATTGCGGTTGCCTTGGAGTTTATAAATAGAGTCATTGCGGTTAATTTCTTTCTGGCTTACGGGGTCTTGCTCTGCCCATTTAAGTAACATTTCCCTTGCCCACGGGCTAAAGTCATCACCGCTAAGCATGTCAGAGCTCCACGAACTTATCTGGTCATAATAACGTGTAAGCATGTAGAAATAACTACGTGCCAGGTCACCCTTGTATTCATCAATTGGTTCAAAGACAGTACCCGAATACCCAGGGAATGAGCAAGGTCCGAGCTTTGATCCATTTAGTGATGTCCAGCTGGGGTTGGATACTTCGCCATAAGGGTAATTACTACGGCGGCCATTTACATATCCATCCGTGGGATAAATATGAAATAGGTCTGTGTACATAGGATATTCATCATTAAACCAGCTTTTGGGGAAAGAATGCTCCCTGTTATAACAGTCGCCTTCGGCCGAGTATGTACCGCATTGGTCAGAACCTCCATAATAGTAAGTATAAGGTGGTGTGCCGCCTGGGACGTCTGAATAAATATCCCAGACTTCATTGCCATTTCTTACATCAGTGTGCTCAAAAGCGGTCCACAGATCTGTGTAGCTAAGTTCTACATGTCCATTACGGATAATCTGTCCCAGAGCCTCGCGTAGCTGCTGTCCTTTTTTGCCTTGTGCATCGGAGTAATAACCCGCAGGAATCTGCGCAGACAAGGAAAGAGAGAAAAGAAAAACCGTGAAAAAAAGGATAAAATTTCGCATGCCAGTTAAAATTTAGGTTTTAGCTGGCATATTACAAAAATGATTGCACAAAGTCAATTAATAAATTTGAAATGACTTTAATAAAGCTTGGGTAAGCGGAGTACTTTAGTGCTAAATGCTTGAACTACAGGATTATAGTTCTATAAGAAAATTCGGGTTAAAGCCCTGGTATTCCTTATATTTAGCCAGTCCAAGCTGATTGGATATTATTATTGTGTTGCCAATCATTAGCTCTTTGTTAAAGTGTGTATGTCCATAGAGCCAGTATGCAATATTAGAATTTTGTATCATATCATCCAGGTCATTGAAAAAAGCATCTCCCAGTTGTGTGGAATCGTATTCGTCATTTGCGCAATGTTGGCTAGGAGCATGGTGTGTAATAACGATATTAGTCTTGTTGCTTTGTGCTAACTGGTTTTCTATGAAATTAATAGCCTTGGAATTAAGTTCATTATTTGTTATTGGGTTAAATATTTCGTCTCCATAGTCAATCATCTGGAAATCTTTGACCGACTTGCTCACTAAAAGCATATTTTCTTGTCTAATATGTGTCCACAGTGTACTGAAAATGAGTTTTATATTACCAATGTCAATAGCTTTGTTGTTAACCAAGAAAACATTTGGCAAGATTGCTTCATATACTTGAGCTTCATAATTTTTCAGGTTCGAAAGTCCATGGAATTCGCTATTTCCAGGAAGGTAAAACACTTTTTCATAATTGTCAGAGAGATATTTGAAGAAAATTTTTTCAAAATCATTATCCAACCTTTCAAT
>JALWNS010000170.1 GCA_027083655.1 Bacteroidales bacterium
CTGTGCGATACAATCACCTGATAGTGCTTAACTTTGCACACAAAGATGATAATGGATATAAAGCCTTGGGTACAATAAGCCATGATTATACTTATGGCTCAACTATTTATAAAAAAGGAGCGGACGTAGTTCACAATTTACGATACCAAATAGGTGATAGTCTTTTCTGGCCGGCAGTGAGAAATTACCTCAATGAATTTGCATGGAAAAATGCTACAATCAATGATTTACGCAAATCTCTTGAGCAATACACAAACATGAATTTAAAAAACTTTTTTGACTATTGGATTTATACACCTGGCTTCCCTCTTTTTTATATAGATACTTTTTTTGTCAAAAAAATTGATCCCAATCATTACAAAGCAATTGTTAGGATAAACCAGCGTCTCATCGGGTCTGATCAATATCTCGTCGGTCAACGATTGCCATTAGCCTTTATCAAAGACAAAAACAACATAATTGTACGTGAGACTTTTAGTCAAGGTAGACAGACTGTCGATACTTTTCTGCTTGATTTTGATCCATTGCTTGTCTTCATTGACCCATATAATTATCTGCTGGATGCTTCCACTGACGAATATTACTGGGTAGACACCGCAGGGACATATATATATGATTATGAGCTATTTGAGGCGAACATCAAACATGTTTCATCACCTTTTTTCTTACGTGTAAAAACAAACTGGATATCTCCACAAAATGTGTTGATCAAAGACAACCGTTATCTGCTAAATTCCACTTACTACTGGACTATAATGTCCACCAAAAAAAACATACACGCAGAAGCCCGGTTTTACCTGAGCTCGCTGATGGACATAAACTTCAAAAGGCTAAATGAAAAACAGTTACAGGGACTAAAGATCTTTTACAGGTCTAAGCCACATAGTAATTGGAAGCTTATAGAAGCACAACTATCACCTGATTACCAATACCTGGAAATAGATCATATAATGCCTGGAGACTATATAATAGGGTTTGACAGAACTTTCTCTGCAAACTAATTTTGTTCTGCTTTAGAATATTTATCCAATAATTCAATAAAGTAATCGGGACCTGGCCTTGGCTTGCGTGTCTTTCCATCTATAAATACCTGAAGGGTATATCCTTTGTTTATCAACTCCCCCTGTCCATTAAAAATCTCATACTCAAATTCCAATCTTACACTAGAATAACGGACAAGTTTAATCTTTACTGTCAGTACTTCGTCATACAAGGCTGGCTTGATATATTGCACTTCCATTTTGGCTATTGGTAAAAAATATCCTTCTTCCTCAAATTTCACATAGCTTAACCCTAATTTATCCATAATAGCCCGACGTGCAACCTCATAATACATTGCATAATTACCGTAATAAACATAACCCATGCGGTCTACCTCTGCATAACGTACCCTTAATTTTACTTCTGCTTGTAGCATGCTTTTTTTAATCAAAAATAAAACTTTCCAAAAAAATATCTTTCTTTTACGGCCAAATAATATTTTACTTTTAAATTTGGTAAAAAAATCCGGAAATGTTTTTAAGCCAAACATCCAAAAACGCTATTAGAATACTAAGCTTTTTGGCAGAAGAAAACAGCAAATATTCTACAGATTATATTGCACGGCAATTAAACCTGTCGGTCAAAAACGTGCGCAAAATACTTTTTCTACTCCTAAAAGCTGGATTTGTCGGAAGTGTGCAGGGCAAAAATGGTGGTTATTATCTCGTAAACACTCCCCAAAACATTTACCTGCGTGATATTATTGATGCCATAGATGGTTTAGATAAATACGACCAATGTATCTTCGGTTATGAAAAATGTAATGAAAACAATCCCTGCCCTTTACATTACGAATGGATGAAGATAAAAACTAAATTTATGGAGTTTATCGCTTCCATCAATTTGGAGAAAATCATTGAAAACGAAGACCTAATCGACAAACACATCCAATAAAGGTACACTCAATGTATCTATATGGTCTACAATTTGTACCCTTACTTCCGCATAACCATCTTTCAAAGCCACTACACTGCCTGGAATGTAGATTCCATAGAAAGGTACTGTCACACTTTGGTTAACGGTTAAATCTTTGTATACACCATTAGGTCTGACATCTTTTTGTCCGAAAAATTCAATCCTGCCAAGGCTACTGCGGCAAACTAGCCTCTCGGCATTCCTGTTTATGATAACATAAAAACTCTGGCTCCCTCCCGAATCAAGCACAACAGAAGCTCCTGGATCCCAGTTATCACGTATCACTCTAAAAGTTCCCTGCCTTATTGTATCAATCAAACTAGTACCATCGCCAACCGTAAAAATATCTAAATCTAGATACCTTACAACCACATTATCGCTATCCAAGACATCTAAAACATAAGCCCTCTGTAATCCTGAACCTCCCTGCCACCATGTAAAAACATATTCACCCTTTCTTACTTCTGTATATTCAGGAAAGGCAACAACAAATGCGTTTGGCACTTCCAACAAACTATCTATCTCCCACACATAGACACTAAACTCTCCTACACTATCCACAAGACGAGGTTGAAACCAAAAAAAATTTTTCTCTCCCTCCAAAAATGCTTCTAGAAACTTTTTCTGGGGAGCCAAAACCGTATCTCCCTTATGAACAAATAATTGTATCTCCGGTATACCCAATCTAGCATATTGCTCTGGATATTGGACATCGGACTGTTGCCCTGTTTTTTTCGACGGGGCCCCACACGAAGAAAACAAGAAAATGATAAAAATAAATATTAGTCTACCAAGTCTCATAACTCCATATTTGTTAAAGATTCAAGACCTAAAAATTTGACCGGATTCATTACAGAAATTTTTTTCATAAGCTCGGAACCTAAACTGAGTACAAATTTGGATCTAAGATTTTTATACTTACCCTTTTCCATAATCATATAAAAATCTGTACCAAAAAGCATTCTTTTCTCCAGAAGTTTATTCCTAAATAAGTTTGTTGTCAACAACTCTACAAAAGTATCCAAATGAAAAATATATGCAGTATCTGCATAAACATTATCGTATCTTTCCATAAAATCAAAAATCCTGAAAGACCAATTACGGTCTGTCCGTGGACGTCCATCCCAATCATCCTCTCCTCCTATGTGTGAAAAATTCAACCTTAAATTTGGAAAAGACTTTAAAACAACTTCCCAGTTCTGTGGACGGTTAAAAAAATTAACATACTGGCTTCGAAACAAAAACATTCTCCTCTGACTCTTAAGCACAGGCTTGCCATTCTCGTCAATTGTGTAATATTCCAATGGTATAAAAGTGCGGGTCGTGTGAAGATTATGTGTGGCACAATGGGTAATTACCGGTATATTCCACTCCTCGCATAGCTCGTACAATTGCATTAACTTAGGATGTGATGGCATATAGCCAAGTGAAGGGTAAATCTTTATACCAAAGAAACCATACTCCACTAAGGCCTTTTCTATGATTTTATCAATATTTGGATTTGTCGGATTTACCTCAAAAAATGGCAAAATTAACTCTGGATATTTATCCCTTATACGTGCAGTATCCTCTAGTTGCTTTAGATAATCTTTCTGTACCTTACCCTCGATTGACTGGTATAGATCCAGTGCGATTACAATGAAAATTGTATTTCTTGGGGAATTATTTATCAAATATTGCGCAATATTATCCATGGAATGTCTCGTGGCAAAATCTATAAACAATGCATAATTCAACAAATCCTCCCCCTCTGGAACTTCATCTAACTGCGTAAAAATATCATCAACATATTCCAAAAAATCCGTATTTACAAGAAATGGTATACGTATCTCAAAAAACTTATTTGGTATATATTCACGGTTAAAAATATGGGTGTGGACATCAAACCGATACTCTCCTCTCTGAAGGAGCAAACGCATTGCTTCGGGTATGCGTTCTACTGGATCCTTAGGCAGTTGTTCAAATATCTTTAAATATGGATTCCGGGCCATAATATAAAAATTAAATAGAGCGGCAGACGGGACTCGAACCCGCGACCCCGAGCTTGGGAAGCTCGTGCTCTACCAACTGAGCTACTGCCGCCCTCTGTGGAGCCACCTAAGGGACTCGAACCCTTGACCTGCTCATTACGAGTGAGCCGCTCTACCAGCTGAGCTAAGGTGGCTCAAAATCTTGTACAAAATTATAAATTCTTTTACAAATTAGTCAACATTTTCACCCGGCTCCTCATTATACAACCTCAATATACTATGAGACAACACATTATAAATATCCTTCAAAAGATCATTATCCTTCAAAAGCCTCTGGTGACCTGTCATTGACACAAGATCACCCCTGCGGGCCGGACCTGTCTGTATAACATATGGATCAAAAAGTCTGATATTCTCTAATGTCTGCTCTAATAACGGGAAAGTCCACTCAAACTTTAGACCTTTCTCTTCTAACAACCGCTTGGTGTGATATAGTAAATGGTTTACAAAATTATTTACCAATACACCACTAAGATGTAAATAACGCCGTTTCTCTGTACTTAAAAAATGTACATTCTTCGATAACCTCTCGGCTATCCCTCTCAATTTTTGGTCAAAATCCTTACAACATGTCTCTAGAAAAATAGGTACCTTAGACCAATCTATTTCATACTCCCGCCTAAACGTCTGGAATGGATAAAATACCCCGTAAATATCTGTATAAAAAGACAATACCTCAATATCTATAGCCCCGGCAGTGTGTAGCAAAGGCTTACCCCTGAACCAACCTGCTACCTCAGCAATGGCCGAATCCTTTACTGCTAAAAAATAAACCTCTGATTGTACATGATTAGAAAAATCATCTGACACTGGAACAGCAAACTCTCTCTCAAATTCTCTAAGCTTTTCCTTGCTCCTACCATAAACCATGTCTATGGACACTCCTGAGCCCAGAAAACCCCGTATCAAATGGAAAGATACATTGCCTGTCCCGATAATAGCAACACCCATATAATAAGGGAATTATAAATTCTTTGCTCCGTTTACAAAGATAATCATTCTTTGGTCAACCATGCAATAGCTTCATTAACATCATCAAAAACTTGACGCTTTATATCCGTTACCTTTAAGTGTAAATCTCCCAAAAAATTCTCCAGACCTAGCTTTGTCAAATAGTCACTGGGATATAAATATGCCATACGTTTGACTCCTCCTTCTATAAGGCCTTTGGTTATAACTTCTATCAACCATTTTCCCATATCTTCCGTCAAAGGATAAACCGCCTGCAAAGCATCAACGACTATTCTACTAGCCCCTGTCTTGCGCTGTGCTTCAAGAAAGTGCATCATCTCTTGCTTAAACTCCTCTTCATCTAAATTTAAAACATCTGGCAGCCATTTCATATACAAATATCCATTCTCCTGGTCGTGGGAAATTATTAAACTATCCGATTTGTATATAACTTCTTTAAACATAAAATCCGTCTTAATTCTTTATTATTAACGCAAATATACAATAATTTTTCTTTCTGGCATACCCATTTAACGAAATTTCAAACCATTATATTACTAAATGC
>JALWNS010000171.1 GCA_027083655.1 Bacteroidales bacterium
AAATATGATTTTATTACTGGCCGATTTGACACAATTTGATTTATCCGCTCTGGAGGAGAATTTAGTTCCCTTGCTTACGGCAGGTGAACAGCAGGTCTATAGCCACTTTGTATCAGATAAAAGGAAAAAGGAGTGGTTGGTGGTACGCCTGTTGCTAAAGGACTATCTGGGCAGGGTGCCTCAGATAAAGTATGATTCGCAAGGCAGGCCTTTTTTAAAAGATTTTGAAGGCTACCTGTCCATCAGTCATTCGCATGATTATGCCGCCGTGTGCCTGGACAGGCGACCGTGTGCTGTGGATATAGACTCTGTGTCGCGTGATTACCAGAGGCTAGCCAGCAGGTATCTTAGCCCGCAGGAGCAAGCTAATTTCCAGGGAGATAGCCGTAAACTAGCCGTGGCATGGATGGCCAAAGAGGCTATGTTCAAGCTATTGCACAGGGAGAATGTTATTTTTGCAGGGCAATTGAGAGTGTTTATTGAGCAGAGTATTTCAAATTTTGGCTATTTTTACGGAGAATATTTACCCGAAAAGATAAGGGTGACATTCACTTATTACAGCATAAAAAATAATTTAATCGTACTTGCCCGGTATGGATGAGTTGAATTTAGGACAAGGTAAAAAACTCGCTGTTCTGATTGATCCAGACAAGTTTGACCCAGGTCATTACAGGCCTGTGGTAGAAGCCGCAGGGCAGAGGGGATTTGATTTTTTCCTTGTGGGAGGGAGCCTGACTTTTTCGCCTATTGGCCCGGTTGTGGATTTTTTGCATGAGAATACACCTCTGCCAGTGATCCTCTTTCCTGGTGATGTGGAGCAGGTTTATACAGGTGCAGATGCTATTCTTTTTCTGTCCCTGATCTCGGGACGGAATAGTGAATATTTAATAGGCAAGCATGTACTTGTAGCCAAGCGCCTGAAAGATAGTGGTATTCAGGTTATTCCCACAGGCTACATGTTAATAGGCGGCCAGGGTAAGACAAGTGTGGAGTATATCACACAGACGCATTCACTCCCAGCGGATAAACCACAGCTAGCAGTGGCTACCGCAGTAGCAGGAGAGCTTTTGGGTATGAAGCTTATTTATCTGGAGGCTGGAAGCAATGCTTCTTCTCCTGTATCCCAGGAAGTTATCTCTGCAGTTAAACAAAACATCGATGTGCCCCTGATGGTAGGTGGCGGCATACGTGATGAGCAGCAAATGACCAGGGCATACAATGCAGGCGCAGATATTGCCGTTATAGGTAGTGCACTGGAGAAGAGCCCGGCAAAGATTAAAGACTTTGTCTCTGTGGTGCAAAAGATAAAAAATCAAGAGAAATGAGACGTTTGGGGTTAGTGATAATTCTTTTAATAATTATATTGTCTGCCTGTAATAAGAAACACCGTTTCCGGAGGACGCCGGATGGCATACAGTATTACTTCGTAGAGAGGCATAGCCACGGACCAAAGCCATTCGTGGGTGGTGGAGCAGTGATAGATGTAAGAGTGTATTGGCAAGATTCATTGATGTTTGACTCACGTGACCTTCCAGAAAAATTTACTGTAGTTATTAATGATACAATGCCCGGCAGTATTGACCGCGCCCTGATGATGATGCACCAGGGTGATAGTGCGGTCTTTAAGCTTAATGCTATAAAGTTTCTAACCCACAAAGTTAATATGCAGATCCCTGTGGGTATGACGGCCCAGGATAGCATGATGTTTTATATCCGTCTGAGGCAAGTGCTTTCTCCTGAAGAAGTGGAGGAGATGCACCAAAAATATCTGGATTACAGACGCAAATTAGAGCCTCAACTTATTGATGATTATATCAAGCGGCATCCAGATTATCATTTCGAGCTACAGCCAAGTGGATTGTATATAGCCAGGGTAAAAGATGGTCATGGGCTCAGGCCATTGCCAGGCGATTCGGTCTATGTCAATTACATAGCATACTTCATCAATGGCGAACCTTTCTCGTCAACACTTAAGAAGAGACAGGTTTTCAGGTTTAAGATAGGCGATGGGAAGGTTATACCTGGTCTGGAGATGGCTATACGCCAGATGCGTGAAGGCCAGGTCGTTTTTGTGATTATCCCGTCATATCTGGCGTATGGGGAGGAAGGCTTGTTGGACCTTATACCTCCTTATAGTCCTTTAGTTTTTCAGGTAGAGCTTAAGCAAGTTAAACCAGCACAAAGAGTATTGCATTAGCAAAAAGTCCTGCTACCCCTTGGTAGCAGGACTTTGTTTTTATCCAATCTTTAAGTAATTATTCTTCATCAAGCATCATAGGCATCAGAAGCATAAGTTCATCTTCTTCTTCCTCGATTTTTTCTGTAGGAATAAAGAGGGCGGCACGGCTTGGATCAGACATTTCCAGACGTACTTCGTCGCTATCAAGATTGCTTAGAATTTCTGAGATGAATGTTGATTTAAAACCGATTTTTATTGGTTCGCCTTCATATTGTGCAGGTAGTGTCTCCTCTGCAGAGATAGAGAAATCAATATCCTGTGCAGATATAATCACCTCGCTTTCTTTGATGTCAAATTTAACCAGCTTGCTTGCCTCATTAGCGAACACAGATACACGACGTATAGCATTCAAGAAAAGGAGACGGTCAATGATAAGTTTATTAGGATTCTCTGTTGGAATAACTGCTTCGTAATTAGGGAATTGGCCGTCAATTAAACGGCAAATGATTGTGTAGTCATCGATCTGGAAAAGCGCATTACGGCTAGTATAACTTATTTTTACATCACCATCATGCTTGGCAACAATAGTTTTGAGAAGCTCTGCTGGTTTCTTTGGCAAGATAAATTGGCTTTGCTCGGGTGCCTGGAAATCATAGCGACGGTAGCGTACCAACTTGTGCCCATCAGAAGCAACAAATGTTATATTATCTGTATTAAGTTCAAAGAGGATACCTGTCATTACCAGCTGCATGTCATCATTAGATGTACTAAAGATAGTCTTGTTAATAGCACGGAACAGTGCAGGTCCACTGATAATCAGAGAGCTAGCTTCGTTTTCATCTATTTCTGCAGGTTCTGGATATTCCTCTGTGTCATACGCTCCTATAGAGTATTTACCTGTCTGTGTGTATATGGTGACATTTTTATTCTCGTCATTGATTTCAAAAGTAAGTGGTTGGTCTGTGAATTCTTTGAGAATATCAAGTAGACGGCGTGCTTCTATAGCAACAGAACCTTCTCCTTCTGAACTTTCTACTTGTAAGTGGCTTATGATTGTAGTCTGCAAGTCTGTACCCATGATTGTCAGCAAATCTCCCTTAAGCTCGAATTTAAAATTATCCATCATTGGATAAGTGCTCTTAGACGGTATAACCTTGCTTACAAGTTGCAGCTTAGGGAAAATTTCATTACGTGAAACTATGAATTTCATCTTTTTCTGAATTTAAATTTTTAAATTGCTTTAGCAAATATAATATCTCTTAGCTACTTTTGAAAAAAGAATAAACGAAAAATATTAAAGTTTGGGCCGATGAAAAAACAAAATTTTTGGCTGGGACTTATACTTTTGTTGCTTTTAATAGCATTAGTAGTTTTCTTAAACCAGAAAATTAAGGCTAATGATAAGACTTGCAAATTTTCCCTGGATGAGATAGAGAAAATAGAGCTGGTGTTAAATAATGTTAACAAAGTAATCCTTGTTAACGATGATGGACAGTGGGTAGTAAATGGTATAGTACCGGTCAAAAAAGAGCCGTTGGAACAGCTATACTCTATTGTATCGCACATAGAGCGAAAGCAAAGGGTTAATGAGCATATATTATTTGACATAAGACAGGAGCTAATGAATTCGCCTGAAATTAAAATTTGGAGTAATGGAAAGATTGTAAAGAGTTTTTATATTGGCCCTCCAATATCAGACTCTTCAGGTAATTATTATATGCCATCGGACGATATGCTTGCCTATGTTGTCTATGTGCCTGGACAGAAAGCAAATCTGCAAGATTATTTTAAAACAGATCCAAATTACTGGCGTGATTATCACATTTTTAGAGGTATTATAAGCCGGGTTAAATACATAACTTACCATGAGCCCGGACAGGAGAAAAAGAAAAAAGTTATTGACTCTAGTTTGAGGCAACAACTATCACAGATAAGCGTCTCCAGGTATATAGATGAAGCAGGGATGATAGATTCATTAAGATGGGCTGCAAAACATAGTCACTATTTATGTAGGATTGAATTTTTCGACGGCGAACAAATACCTAAGGCTAAACTTACGTGTTTTAAGATTAATGACAGATTTTTACTTTTGTTCGAGGATTTTGGTGCAAATTCAGTAGCCGCTGTTATATCAAAAAAGGATATGGAATTATTGACCAAACTAAAAGACTGATTTTTTTGTACATTTCTTTTTATCTTTGTATCCCAAAACAAGTTTAACCCCCATAGCAATGAACAAAGATTTGTATGTTTATAACTCGTTGACCAGGAAAAAGGAGAAATTTGAACCTATTAACCCGCCATACGTGGGAATGTATGTATGTGGCCCAACTGTTTACGGTGACCCACACTTAGGACATGCCCGTGCAGCTGTAACCTTTGATGTAGTGTTCCGTTATCTTAAATATCTTGGATTTAAGGTTCGTTATGTTAGCAATATTACAGACGTGGGGCATCTGGAGCATGATGCAGACGAAGGGGAGGATAAGATTGCGAAAAAGGCTCGTGTAATGCAATTAGAGCCAATGGAGGTTGCTAATTATTATACCCGCCGCTACCAGGATTCCATGCGCAGGATGAATGTTTTACCACCATCTATACAGCCATTGGCTAGTGGTCATATACCTGAGCAGATAGAGATGGCAGAGAAGATTCTCAAAAACGGCTTTGCATACGAAAGTAATGGTTCGGTTTATTTTGACCTTGAGAAGTTTAGCAAGGTTTATCCTTATGGTAAGCTTTCGGGCAAAAAGCTTGAAGACCTGATTGCAGAGAGCCGCGAACTTCAAGGAACAAAGGAAAAGCATAATCCATTTGATTTTGCACTGTGGAAGAAAGCAGATCCCCGTCATATAATGCGTTGGCGCTCTGAGTGGAGCGAAGGTTTCCCCGGCTGGCACCTCGAATGCTCGGCAATGAGTACTAAATACCTGGGCGAGCAGTTTGATATACATGGTGGCGGTATGGATCTGCAGTTCCCCCACCACGAGAGTGAGATAGCCCAATCTGTTGCGGCTAATGGCAAGGAACCGGTTAAATACTGGATGCACAACAATCTGGTCACAATAAATGGCCAGAAGATGAGCAAATCATTAGGTAATTTTATAACGCTTTTTGAACTGTTTGATGGAGAAAAACCCGACGATGGCCGCCAGTTGCCATTGAGCCGTACTTTTAGCCCAATGATTGTCCGTTTCTTCATCCTGCAGTCCCATTACCGTAGTCCTTTGGATTTCTCTGAGCAGGCACTCGAGGCAGCAGAAAAAGGGTTTAAACGCTTGATGAATGGTCTGAAAACCCTGGATCGACTTTCGCCATCGTC
>JALWNS010000172.1 GCA_027083655.1 Bacteroidales bacterium
ATGTTGTTAATATCGAGAACAAAACAAAGGTACTATTATGTACTGACCAGAAAATAACAGATCCGTACTTCAAGACAATGAGATTTTATTTTAATAAACAAGGGGTAGACTATGGTATAGAATTTATACAGCAAGCCATTGAAAAAAAACTAATTATTATTGACGAAGTTGGTAAATTAGAATTGCTCAATTATGGATGGAGCCGTATTATTGAGACACTTTTGGATCTGAAGAAAAACCAACTATGGACAGTGAGAAAAAAATATACAAAATCTGCATTACAAAAATTCATGATAAATGAAGCATATATATTTGATATTGAACAAGATACACCTGATGATGTTGCAGATTTTATAATGGAAAAAATCCTCTTTACTGATGAAACACATTGTAGTTAATATACTTATAATATTACTTTTGCCTAGCTATTTGATGGCGCAACTAGGAGGAAATTCAACATACAACTTCCTGGAACAAAATATTTCTCCCTTTTCAACTGCCTTGGGCGGAAAAATAATATCAAACACAGAAGCAAAAGACCTAATCTTCTACAACCCAGCTTTACTCGATTCTAATGATTCTAACAATCTGTCCCTGTATTATCAAGCATACCTGGCAGGCATTAATATAGGAGGCTTTTCGTTTGCCTTAAATAACAAAAAATTAGGAAATATAGCATTGGGCGTTCATTATGCTAATTATGGGAAATTTGACCACTACGATGAATTTGGAAATTTTTATGGTCAATTTACTGCCTCTGACAATGTACCATTCATTTCTTATTCCCTGGCATTGGACTCCCAGCTCGTTGTAGGAATTAATTTCAAAACGATATATTCCAACCTCGAGACATATTCCTCATTTGGATATGGGCTGGATTTGGGATTGTTTTTTCAAGCTAATGATCAGGTCTATCTTGCTTTTGTTGCCAGAAACATTGGACGGCAAATAAAACCATATTTCACTACTTACGAACCTTTACCATTTAACCTCTCTGCGGGTTTGACTGGCAAACTGCGATATGCCCCTTTCCGTTTTAATTTAACTTTAGAGTACTTAAACAAATGGAATCTTAGATACAAATCACCTCTAGAACGACTCTATCAACCAGAATTTGTCGATACTGTATCTACTGTCTACAAAGCCACTGTTTTAATGGATGAATTTTTCAGACACTCTAGCTTTGGATTAGAAATTTTGCTCTCAAATAAACTAAGCCTTTTGCTAGGCTACAATTACCGGCGGGCAAAAGAGCTGACTCTTCCTACACGCCGGACCCTCAGTGGCCTTTCGCTCGGCCTATACATAAACACAGAAAAATTCGACATTAGTTACTCAATGCAAAAAATATCACTCCTCACAGCTCATACATTTGGCATCACACTGAATATGAACCAGTTATTCTACCGTAGAAATAATTAATTTTTTATTTTCAAACGCTTTTCATATAATTGCTTTTACATTTTTTAAAAATTTATAAAAATGTCAGTTGAGATTCGAGAAGTCAAAACACGTCAACAACTTCGAACTTTTATTCACTTACCTGCTAAAATCCATAAAAACCATAAAAATTGGATACCACCTATTTACATGGACGACTGGGGATTGTTTGATCCCAAAAAAAGCCGCCATTACAGATACAATGATGTCGTAATGTACCTGGCGTACAAGGATGGAAAACCTGTGGGCCGCATTCTCGGTATTATACCACACAAATACAATAAAGAACATAACGAGAATAACGCACGGTTTGCTTTCCTGGAGACATATAACGATGAAGAAGTGTTCCACATGCTCCTGAAAGCTGTCGAAGATTGGGCTAGAAAAAAAGGCACTGACTACCTGGTTGGGCCTCTGGGATTTACAGACGAAGACCAACAGGGATTCATGATAGAAGGCTTTGACCAACCTCCCATTATCTCAGCCAACCTCAACTTCCCATATATGCCTGAACTTCTCGAAAAACAAGGCTACACAAAAAAATACGATCTCGTTGTGTATCAAGTACCTATACCAGATAAACTACCTGAAAATTACAACCGTATTTACAATTGGGTCATAACACGAAATAAAAGCATAAAAATTCTGGAATTTAAAACCAAACGTGAACTCAAACCTTATATAAAGCCTGTGCTAAAGCTTGTTAACGAGACATTTGCCGATATATATGCCTTTGTACCTTTTAGCGAAGACGAAATGGAAGAATTTGCCAAACTTTACCTGCCAATCCTGGATCCAGAATTCATCAAAGCTGTTCAAAACGACAAGGGCGAAATCATTGCTTTCATAATTGGTATGCCTGACATCAGCGAAGGAATAAGAAAATCTCGAGGTTATATCCTCCCATTCGGCTTTATACACATCCTACGCGCCCAGAAAAAAACAGACATGCTCACACTCTTGCTCGGGGGTATAAAAAAAGAATACCGTGGCATTGGCCTGGATGTTGTGCTTGGCTACCACATGTTCAAATCAGCCATAAAAAGAGGCTTCAAAACCATCGACTCACATTTGGAATTAGAGGAGAATAAACTCGTTCGCCGCGAAATGGAACGAATGGGCGGCCGTGTGTACAAACGCTACCGCGTCTACCACAAAAAGCTGTAAAAATCCCTGTACTGCTAGGTACCCACAGTTGCATAACCCGGGACATGAGTAACCATACTGGATACTTCGGATCCTTAAAATGGCTACTTTCATACATATAGCCCGCTATCGACAGGCACTCCAAAGCCCAATGGCGTAGCCATGACCCACAGATTTGCGTCGTATGGAAATGCGACGCAACATAGTATAACCTCGCATGGAGATGCTAGGCCCTGGGAGAACCTAGTCGCACAAAAATGGCGTAGCCATGACCCACAGATTTGCGCCCAATGGAAATGCGACGCAACATAGTATAACCCTGCATTGAGATGCTAGGCCCTAGGAGACCCTAGTCGTACAAAAATGGCGTAGCCATGACCCACAGATTTGCGCCCAATGGAAATGCGGCGCAAAAAAAAACGGCTGTCGCCTAAGCAACAGCCGCACATTAATATAGATAGGAGTAAGTGAAGCCTTATTTCTGCTGTTTTGCCTCTTCCTGCATACGGCTAATAGCAGCACGTGTGAGCTTAACAAGAGCTACAACTGCACTCTCTGGCTCAAGTATTTCTAAGTTTTCAAAGCTCAAATCCGAAATCTTAAGAGATTTACCAAGCCCTAGATCTGTCACATCAATCTCAAGGTGATCTGGAATATCCTTAACTAGTCCCTTGACCTTGATATAACGCATCAACTGGTAAAGCTGACCACCTGCTTGTACACCTTTTGCAAAACCAACAAGCTTAACAGGCATGTAAACCTTAACTGGCTTGTCCTCTACAACCTTCATGAAATCAACGTGTAAAATACGATCTGTTACAGGATGAAACTGTGTCTCCTTAACAATAGCCTGTAATTTTTCACCTTCAAGATCAATGTTAATAAGGAATACTTCTGGAGTGTAAATCAGATCTTTGAGCTCTCGCTCTTTAACATAACCATGGACAACTCCGCCATCACCATAAATAACACATGGGACATTGCCCTCTCTGCGCAGCTTGCGAGCTGCAGATTTTCCTTTTTCCTCTCTACGGTAAACTTTCAGATCAATACTTTTCATTGTTTTTAGATTTTATGGGTTACTCAAATTAAAACCACAAGGGTTTTAATTCCCATCACCCGTTTGACCATGCAAAATTAAAGCATTTGTCTTTTTTTCCAAATCATGAAAATGAAATTAGATTTTTTTAATCTCAAAAATCTTTATGACCATACTGCACAGCTGTATTGGAGACAAACTTTGTCCACTTTGCAGTAGGTATCACCACACGGAAGCCTACCGTAATGTTATTATTATCCGGCCCCAGCGCCGCACGGTTTGTCGGTCTTACTGAACTAGCAAAGGTCTCCCATGAGCCTCCACGTATGACCTTCATCTGTCCATTTTCTGGTCCCATTGGGTTTTTCCTGCGTGAATGCTTATAATACTCTGCATCATACCAGTCATAACACCACTCTGCCATGTTGCCAAACAAATCATACACGCCGGGAGGCGTCGGCTTCTTCTGTGCCACAGGATTTGGTCTATAACCAGAATTTTCCCTTACCAGGGCAACGGCTAGCAAACTATCACCTGGCAGATTTCCAGCAAAGGCCTGGCGGGCTAAATATTCCCATTCTGCCTCTGTGGGCAGGCGTCCACCGACCCACTCACAATATGCTTCTGCACCCCACCAGCTAACAAACATCACTGGATAATTCTCATAACCTGGTCGTACGTAAAACTTGCCATCTTTTTCATAAATAGGATTTTTATATCCGCGCCACGAACCATTTAAATCTATCCATTGTGTATTACCCTGACGCTGGTTGCCTTTTGCATTGAGAAATTTAACAAACTGTGCGTTGGTCACCTCTGTACGGGACACATAAAAATCAGAAACACGCACACGGTGCACAGGCCTCTCGTCTTCTTGTCCTGCATCTGATCCCATTAAAAAACGGCCGCCATGAACAAAAACAAAAGTGCTATCTATCTGGGCATTAAGCGAAAAATAGGATAAAAAGAAAAATAACAATATATAACTAATCCTCATCATCATACAGGGCAATTATCTTTTTTACTAACGGATGGCGTACAACATCCCTCTGGTCGAACATGACAAATGAAATACCATCAACATTATTCAGCCGTTGATATGCATGACGAAGCCCTGACTGCGTCTTATCCGGCAGGTCTATCTGTGTTATATCTCCTGTTACAATAAATTTAGAGTTCTCACCCATTCGAGTCAGAAACATCTTGAGCTGGCCTTTTGTGGCATTCTGGGCTTCGTCCAATATAACTATGGCATTACTCAATGTACGTCCCCTCATGTATGCCAAAGGAGCAATCTGTATTACCCTCTCTGCCATTAACATCTCCAATTTACGTGCTGGTACCATGTCATACAAAGCATCATACAATGCCTGCAAATAAGGATCTAATTTCTCTTTATAGTCACCTGGCAAAAAACCCAGTTTCTCACCTGCTTCTACTGCCGGCCGGCTAAGGATAATACGCTGGGCCATGCGATCACGCAGAGCCTTTAGTGCCAGGGCTATGGCAATATATGTTTTACCTGTACCTGCAGGACCTATGGCAAAAACCAAATCATTTTTGTAAAAAGCCTTGACTAGCTCTTTTTGATGCAAAGTTTTAGGCTTTATTGGCTTACCATTGACACCATACACCAAGGCTGTTGTGTCTCCAGCCGCCTGTATCTCTTCTATTGTGTCAGAAGCACTGTTGAGCAACTCCTGTATATCTTCAGTCGTTAACCGGTGAAACTTATTGTAAAAATCCATCAACAACCGCAGTTTTCTCTCAAAATAAGCTATCTCTGTTTCGTCACCTATAACCTTAATACTAGAACCTCGAGCAACAATTCTTATTTTTGGGAAAAAATCACGTAAAATATTTATA
>JALWNS010000173.1 GCA_027083655.1 Bacteroidales bacterium
TGGGTGATGAGAAACCCGAAGAAGGTATAGTCAATCTTGCCTTTGGCCTGGGTAAGCAAATTGTCGAGGGTGAAATGAGCTTGCGTTTTTCACCTGCCCACCCAGAGAAAATTTTACAACTCAGTGCTCCTAAATCAGCACTAAGACTTACACAAAAAACCTTTTACGCTATCAACCTGGAGAAAAAATGCTTTGAACCCACTGCCGACGATACTATTACGCTTAAAAAACTTCGTGTCTATGAAGCAAAAAAACATGGCACACTCAAACACATTACTTCTGTCTATGACTTTGAAAATGATATTCTCCGAGATGGTTCACATTACGAAGGGAAACCTGTGATAACCTTTGCTAACTTCTTCAAATACAAGACATACCCATTAGCAGAGGTGATATCCAAAGTATTAGAAGTAGGTGTTAAAGAAATGAACTTGCCTGTGGAGATAGAATTTGCTGTGGACTTTGACGAGAAAGACAAGAAAAAGCTCATTTTTTCTCTCTTGCAAATACGCCCAACAGTCGATCCCAACCAGTCACTTGACGAAGATATTAGCAAAATTGATTTTAACAAACTTATTATTTATTCAAACTCGGCACTCGGACATGGAGTGATTAAAAACCTGCACGATTTAATATATATAAAACCTCAAAACTTTGATCCTGCAAAAAACCCTGAACTAGCAGAGCAAATTAACCAGATTAACAAGGAAATGATCAGGCAAGGACGTAATTACATCCTTATAGGTCCTGGCCGTTGGGGATCGCGTGATCCATGGCTAGGTATCCCGGTTAAATGGGCAGATATATCCGCAGCCCGCGTTATTGTCGAAGCAGGCTTGCAAAATTACCAGATAGAACCCAGTCAAGGGACACACTTTTTCCACAATATTACTGCTTTTAAGGTTGGTTATTTCACTGTTAATGATTTTCGTGGTGACGGCTATTATGATGTTAACTTCCTGAGCAAATTACCTGCTTATTACGAGGATACATACCTGAAACACATAAGATTAGATAAACCTTTTGTGGTCAAAATAGACGGTAAAAAACGTATTGGTGTGATTTACAAACCGCAAGATACACTAATAAAGTAAATTTCATGTTCACTGATTTGTTTTTTACATTTGCACTTCGCAGAAAACAGTAATAATTATGGCTACAGACTACCTTTCACAACTTAATAAAGCACAGCGACAGGCAGTTGAATATCTTGACGGCCCATCTCTGGTAATAGCCGGCGCTGGATCAGGTAAAACACGAGTGCTCACATACAAAGTAATACACCTGCTCAATAGTGGATACAGGCCTTCAGAGATAATGGTCCTGACCTTTACAAACAAGGCAGCCAATGAGATGAGGGAGCGTATCGAGAAAATGATAGGAGCTTCGTTGGCTTCACTGCTATGGATGGGTACTTTCCACTCTATTTTTGCACGAATACTACGTTTGGAAGCTAACCGCCTCGGTTATCAATCCAATTTCACAATATACGACACTATTGACAGCCGCAATGTTATCAAACAGATTGTCCGTGAGCTGGAGCTAGATCCCAAGACATACCAGTCTAATCTTATTCATTCGCGTATTTCACGTGCTAAAAACAACCTTATTACGCCTGATTACTATATCAAACGCAAAGAATTCCTCGAAAACGACAGGCAACAACGAATACCTTTGTTTGCAGAAATTTTCAAGCTTTATCAAAACCGCCTCAAGCAAGCAGGCGCAATGGACTTTGATGACCTCTTGCTCAATACCAATATTCTTTTCCGTGACAACCCCGAGGTTCTAGACCGTTATCAAAAAACTTTCCGTTTCATACTCGTGGATGAGTACCAGGACACAAACTTTGCGCAATACCTGATTATCAAAAAATTAGCCGAAAAACACAGGCATTTGTGCGTGGTAGGCGATGACGCCCAGAGCATTTATGCATTCCGCGGCGCAAGGATCGAAAATATCTTTAGCTTCCAAAAAGACTTTCCTGAATTTAAGTTATTTAAACTAGAACAAAACTACCGTTCCACAAAAAAAATTGTAAATGCTGCCAACAGTGTTATTGCCAAAAACGAACGCCAGATACCTAAGAAAATATACTCTGATGCAGAAGAAGGAAATGACATCATAGTCGTCAGTCATCCCACTGATTATGAAGAGGGGCGCTGGGTGGCACGTGAAATAAAGAAAATTCATCAAAGCGGTGTGCCATACAAGGAAATAGCTATCCTCTACCGGATGAATTTTCAATCACGTATCTTTGAAGATTTTCTCAGACGCCAGAATATACCTTACCGCATTTATGGCGGTATATCATTCTACCAGCGCAAAGAGATTAAAGACGTTCTCGCTTATATGCGCCTAGCTATTAATCCACAAGACGAGGAGGCTCTTCGCAGGATTATTAACTACCCTACCCGTGGAATAGGGGATCAGACACAGGCAAGATTATTTGACTTTGCCCGCAAACATAATACTAATGCCTGGCAAGTATTGGAAAAAATCGAAACACTCCCTATTGGTCTCAGTAGCAGGGCCACAGGAGCATTAAAGAACTTCAGAACATTGATACAGGACCTTAGGGAAAAAGCTTATAAATTGGATATATACGACTTTACAAGATACATACTCAAGAACTCAGGAATACTGGCAGACCTGGAAAGCGATCCTTCACAGGAAGCCAAAAACCGCATGGAGAATGTTATGGAATTACTTAGCGCTATCAAAGAATATTCTTCCAATGCACCTGTAGATGAGGACTTTGGCATTGAGGAATTTCTCCTGCAAATAGCATTACTAACTAGCGAGGATACAGATGCAGACCAGGGCAAAGACAAGGTAAACGTAATGACAATCCACTCAGCCAAAGGTTTGGAATTTAACACTGTTTTCCTAGTTGGTGTGGAGATGCGCATTTTTCCTTCGGAGCTTGCCAGGACAGACCCAAGGGAGATGGAAGAAGAACGCCGTCTTTTTTACGTAGCCTTGACCCGTGCTAAAAAACAGGTTTATATTTCCTACAGCGAAAGGCGAAAATTCTGGGGGCGTGTAGACCAGCAAACTCCAAGTCCTTTTATCGAAGAAATAGACCAGCAGTTTGTCCGCTATCATCTACACAATGATTATTCACAGGATAAATGGGACCTTCCTGGTAGCTCATACCAGAGTTTTAGACAGGAAACACACCCAGAACCAAAGCCAAAATTCAAAAGACCAGAGCCCAAGCCAGACCTTAGTAAAATGAAAAAAGTAGCAACAAAACCTGCGGCACAAACAGAGAAACAAATTGATTATGAACCTAATACAGGTATTCAGGTTGGAATGCGTGTCAAACATGCAAAATTTGGTCTAGGTGTGGTTAAAAAAATGACAGGCGAATATCCCAATACCAAAGCAGAGATTGAATTCGAAGGCTTGGGTGTCAAAAAAATTCTACTTAAATTTGCTAAATTACAAGTCGTGGGATAATGCAAGATTTCCTGGAATACTTATACGAAACCTATGGCTATGACCACAAATTCATCAGGCAGATAGCCTCTGGGGAGAGATATTTTGCAGTGGAGCTAATCAATGGGAATATAGGAGTATGCGCTACGCTGGGGGAGAAATATGATGACCAGATACCCGGAGAAATCTATCCTGAAGTTTACCGCCATAGAGTGCTCTTAACAGCTTATTATAATGCTCTGCTCAATTACCGCGTAACGGAAATACACGAGAACAAGGACATCACCGACCTTGACCTGAAAAAATACAGGCACGTCGTGTTTGTAGGCAAGTTTGACCCTGTATTCGAAAAACTCCGCGAACAAGGAATAAGCTTTGAATACATTGACCTGCGGGCAATAGATGACCCTGATAACCAGCTAGATAACAAAGAAAAAGTTTTATCACGCGCAGATTTATTAGTCATCTCTGCTACTGCAATTACGAATGGATCTCTTAACGAACTGATAGAAACCTCACCTTATTCCGAAAAATACATTCTAGGACCATCCTCTGTTTTAACTCCAGACCTGGCGAGATGGGGCATTAAAGCCTCTTTCGGAGTACAATTCAAACCTTATGATAGTAGGGTTTTGGGTGTTATAGCCCAAAATTATGGCACACGCTATTTTCTGCATAAAGGAAAAAAAGTGATGGTCAGGTGCGAATCTACAGAAACGAAATAAATAGCTCTTGGATCAAAGCGGCAGCTATTGGATCTGTCTGGGGTAGTACCGAAGTAATGTTAGGCTCTTTCCTTCATAATTTACGCATACCACTGGCTGGTTCTATCCTTACATTCATAGCTATTATTTACATGACAGTGTTTGCCTATATATGGCGCGAAAAATTTATAATTCTCAAGGCATCAATAATAACTGCCCTCATCAAGTCTATTTCACCTTCATCTGTGCTTCTAGGTCCTATGACTGCTATAATACTTGAAGGAGTTTTATTTGAGCTTACAATCTGGTTGCTGGGGAGGAATTTCTTTTCGTTTATTATTGGAGGCATCCTGACGCAGATGAGTGTTATTTTTCATAAAATAACAACTCTGGTTATAGTCTATGGACCTGATCTGGTACGTATAGTTGACAATCTTTATAGCTTTGTACAACATCAAGTTAAGTTCTCAATTTCAGAAAGTAAAGCTTTAGTTTACCTTATTGTGGCTTATGCCTTTATAGGTGTAATAGCAGCTGTTATAGGATACCTTGCTGCCAGTCATACCAAAAAAGTCATTAAAACTAAAAAAGACAAGCAACTTTTAGAGTATTTTGTCAAACCAGTAAAAATAAATGTGGATCCTTTTAGAGCTAATCCTGCCCGCAGAAGCCCGCTTCTCATGTTGTTAGTAAACTTGGTAATGCTAATTTTCCTTTTGTGGTTAATTAACCAAGTTAAAATAACTGTTGCAATTGCCTTTCTAACTTTGATCTTTGCTATATATTATTATCTCTACCCCCAGGCTTTCCGCATCTTCAAAAAAGTTTTTTTCTGGGTGCAGATATTAATCCTTTTCCTGGCAGGTGTCCTGTTTTATTACGATTCGCCTAGCAAGCTAATGTTCAATACACAAGGGTTTGAGCTTAGTGGTCTAATGATTATGCGTGCCCTTATCATAATTGTGTTTTTCTCAGTTATTAGTATCCAGCTTAATAACGAACGCATCAAAGCTTTCTTGCTAAGAAGGGGGTTCCATAATGTTTACTTGACATTAGAGCTGTCTTTCCTAACACTTCCCAGATTTATTGAATATTTCTCCCAAAAATTTGATGTCCGTATTATTCATAAACTCATGCTTTTTTCTATATCTCTAATTGACTTTTACCAGAGAAGTATCGGACACCGGAGTGTATTCATTGTCGAAGGGGATATAAATGCAGGTAAAACAACTTTTGTCAAAAAAGTTATTAATTTGCTTAATAATTATGGCCTCAGTCTTGGTGGTGTCTATACGGACAAAGTAAAAGAACAAGATGCCCTTAATTACTATGTTGTTAA
>JALWNS010000174.1:0-6035 GCA_027083655.1 Bacteroidales bacterium
ATTTTACTGAGCTCAGTGCTTTTTCTGTGATGTGGTCAGAGCATGCTTCTTACAAGAATTCTATCAAGTGGTTAAAAAAGCTTCCACGCAAGGGCGAGCATCTATTAGCCGAGGCTGGGGAAGAGAATGCCGGGCTTGTGGACATAAGTAATGGCTGGGCAGTGGCCTTTAAGATAGAATCTCACAACCATCCTTCGGCAATAGAGCCATACCAGGGTGCTGCTACAGGTGTAGGTGGAATTAACAGGGACATTTTTACATTGGGAGCCAGACCTATTGCGCAGTTGAATTCTTTGCGTTTTGGAGATCTGGAGCTTGAGCATACCAAGCATTTGATGCGTGGTGTGGTCAAAGGAATTGGTGATTATGGCAATTCTTTTGGTGTGCCAGTTGTCGGAGGGGAAGTGTTTTTTGACCCTTCTTATAATCAGAACCCTCTGGTTAATGCTATGTCTGTGGGGATTGTCCACAAAGACAACATAGTTTCAGCAATTGCGCATGGCAAAGGGAACCCTGTTTATATAATAGGCTCGTCAACCGGTAAAGATGGTATCCATGGGGCCACATTTGCCTCGGCAGACTTGACAGAAGATTCGCATGAGGATTTGCCATCTGTGCAGATAGGCGACCCTTTCATGGAGAAACTGCTGCTGGAGGCGACCTTGGAGCTTGCACAAACAGATGCACTGGTAGGTATGCAGGATATGGGTGCGGCAGGGATTATTTGTTCCACTTCTGAGATGAGCGCCAAGGGCGAGAGTGGTATGGTCATATATCTGGACAAGGTGCCTTTGAGACAAGAAGATATGGAGCCATGGGAGATACTCTTATCAGAATCCCAGGAGAGAATGCTTATAGTAGTCAAGCAAGGAAAGGAGGATGTTGTGCACAGAATTCTGGAAAAATGGGATGTTCCATATGCACAGATAGGAGAAGTGATTGACGAGGATAGGTTGATTTTCTACTGGCACGGAGAGGTTGTGGCAGACATACCTGCTTCGGCATTAGTCGTAGGCGGAGGAGCACCACAGTATGATAGAGAATATAAAGAACCAGCATATATTGCACGCACAAAGGAGTTTGACATAGATCAGATACCTGTGCCTGAAGATATCAAATCTGTGGCCTGGCAGATGCTCCGGAACCCTAACCTGGTGTCCAAGCGTTGGGTTTATGAACAGTATGATACAATGGTACGCACGAACAATATTAGCACAAACTTTATTACAGATGCTGCTATTGTCAACATAAAGAACATGAATAAGGCACTAGCTTTGACCACAGACTGCAATGCGCGTTACGTATTTGCTGACCCCCAGATCGGAACACAGATTGCTGTAGCAGAGGCTGCCAGAAACATAGTATGTTCGGGCGGCAAACCTGTGGCCATTACCAATTGTTTGAATTTTGGTAATCCATATAACCCAGAGGTATATTGGCAGTTTGTAGGGGCTATCAAGGGCATGAGCAAGGCCTGTGAAAAATTTGGAACACCAGTAACGGGCGGTAATGTTAGTTTTTACAACCAAACACAGATAGGTGATACGATAGAGCCTGTATTGCCTACGCCAGTGATTGGCATGCTTGGAATCCTTGAGGATAAGAATGATATAATGACCATAAGTTTTAAGGAAAAAGGTGATGTAATCTTCTTGATAGGCCAGAGCCGTAATGATATAAATTCCTCTGAGTACCTCGTGTCGTATCATGGAGTACGTTATAGCCCCCCTCCTTATTTTGACCTCGAAGAGGAATATCGTTTACAACAGATTGTTAGGGATTTGATCAAAGAACATTTGATAAATTCGGCGCATGATGTGTCAGATGGTGGCTTGTTTATTTCACTTGTGGAGTCTGCAATGGTCAATGGCCTGGGCTTTGACATAAGCACAGATGATGAGATAAGGATAGATGCTTTTCTGTTTGGCGAGTCGCAGAGCCGTGTGATAGTGACAGTGACACCGGGCAAGGTTGAGCGTTTTGTGGACTTTATGCGTGCCCAGGATTTTCCATTCCTGTTACTTGGACATGTCACAAAGGGTGAAATGCGA
Organism: Bacteroidales bacterium; assembly: GCA_027083655.1. Taxonomy (GTDB): domain Bacteria; phylum Bacteroidota; class Bacteroidia; order Bacteroidales; family S143-33; genus S143-33. The sequence continues at coordinate 2,052 of JALWNS010000174.1, forward strand.
GTGGATGATTATTCTTTGGGCTTCATTTACGACGCACGTAAGGTTTACCAAAACCATCTCGAACACATAATGGAGGGAAAGAAGTGTTGAGCTTTTGTCTATATGGGACAAATTCATGAATTTCAACCCATATTTTGTTTTGCTGGGTGACAGAATTTTATTGGGTATTATGTAAATCTGAAATTGTGAACGTGTGTGATTAGCACCTGGGCAGTGAAATGGGGATTAGGTTTTGTTTTACTTTGTATTTTCTTTTTTATTCCCATTTGTCTACGAGTTTTATTTCTGAGCTGTCTGCGAACTGGATGTAATTGACTTCCAAAACAGGCTGTAGGTTGCTGGCAGGGGTTAGGTATAGGGCTTTCCCCTTGTCATTATAAAAATATATTTCTTTTTGGGCTATGATTGTGTCAGTTTGTCCTGGACTTAGTGGCTTATTGTTCGAAATTACAAAAGAAGCCAAAGTATCTTGATTTTTGTCAGTGCAAAAAATAGTAGCTTTTAAAAAATCAATTTCAGTATCACCCGTATTTTCTATAGCTAGCTTGCAGATTACCTGACGGGAGGTAAAGAACCAGAATTCCTGTTTGATACTTTTTTTGGTAAATCCTGTTAGCCTTACAATGCTATTCATCTGGGATTTAAGTTGTGCATTTATCCTGTCTGTGCGTATTTGTTCCAGGCTATCTGTCTTTTTAATGAATTCTTTAAAGTTCGTAATGTCAGCAATTTGCCAGTAAGAGCCTTTATTCCTAAGTTTTAGCACTAATGTAAGAGTTGTATCATACCGGGCGTTAAAAAGTTTCAAGCCTGCATAAGCTATTTTACCTTCGCGAATAATATGATCAAAGCCTTTGAATTTTATTCCCTTGTCTTTGGTAGGGAGATAACGGTTGGCAAGCATAGTTACCAGGTCATCGCTCCAATAATTAGATGTTTTCTGTTCGTATTCACCACGTTCAATGATGTTATAGATTTCTTGTTTAATTGCTGGTATGACTTTAGGTTTGACAAGAGAAGTGAGACCTTCGATAAAGTCTTCGAAAGCAGAATCTTTAGGGTCATCGAAACTTGTAATATGGTCAAAAAGGTTATTTAACACACCTTCGAGGTCAACATATTTTTCAAAAGTTGTAATGTCATGCTTTTTGTAAGCCCTATATGCCTGGTAGAGAGAATAGCGGATACCTTGTTTGTACAGAAATAGGGCTAAAGATCCTGAAAATATTATCATCACAGCCACTAATATTAGGGCTCTTTTTTGGGTCATTGCCATGGATTTTTTTACTAGTATTGTTCATTCTCATTAGGGAAGTCTCCTGTTTTGACATCATTAATATATCGTTGTACGGCTTGTAGTATGTCATTATGCAAATTAAGATAACGCCGCAGGAAGCGCGGAGAAAAGTCCACTGTAATGCCAAGCATGTCGTGTGTGACCAATACTTGTCCGTCGACTCCTCCCCCTGCACCTATACCAATAACAGGGATATCCAGGGTTTGGGCAACCTGTGCCCCAAGTTGGGCAGGTATTTTTTCCAATACGAGAGCAAAGATCCCTGCCTCTTCTAGCAATTTGGCGTCTTCTATAAGTTTTTGTGCTTCTTCTGGTTCTGTTGCCCTTACTGCGTATGTCCCGAATTTATATATAGATTGTGGGGTAAGACCTAAATGACCCATAACCGGTATACCGGCACTTAGCACAGCCTTGACCGAGTCCAGGATCTCACGGCCACCTTCCATTTTGACGGCGTGGGCTTCTGCTTCCTTCATTATACGTATTGCAGATTCGAGAGCCTGCATAGGGTTGCCCTGGTATGTACCAAAAGGCATGTCCACTACCACCATTGCCCGGTCAACAGCCCTAACAACAGATTGGGCATGGTATATCATGGCGTCTAATGTCATGGGGACAGTAGTTTCATAGCCGGCCATGACGTTTGCTGCAGAGTCTCCGACTAATAAAATTTCAATACCCGCAGCATCAAGGATTTTAGCCATAGAGTAGTCATAGGCAGTTAGCATGGCAATTTTTTGCCCGTTATGCTTCATTTCGCGTAGTACCTTTGTGGTAATTTTTCTAGGTGCTTTTTGGGACCCTGCTTGTGTTGACATTTGTTTGTTTTTTTTTGAGGTTTAAAATTGTAATAAGTCTTCCATAGTAAAAAAGCCACGTTTGCCTGCCAGGAATTCTGCCGCAAGTACGGCGCCTGTTGCAAAACCTTCGCGGCTTTTGGCAGAGTGCTTTAATTCTATCGTGTCGAAGTTAGAATCATATTTAATTAAGTGTATACCTGGAACTTCGTCTTCACGGATAGCGTTTATTTTTATTTTATCAGGTGCTGGATCATCCATTGTCCATGAGCTTATCCTATCCAAGTTTTCTATAATACCTTGAGCAAGTGTGATAGCCGTGCCACTAGGCGCATCTTTTTTGTGAATGTGATGCACTTCTGTTATTGATGGGCTATATTGCGGAAATTGGCTCATTGTCTGGGCAAGGCGTCTGTTAAGGTGGAAAACAATGTTTACACCTATACTAAAATTTGAGGCATAGAAGAAAGCTTTGTTTTCACGTATAGCCCGTGTACGTAATTCCTCCATTTTTTCCAACCAACCTGTTGTGCCACTGACAACGGGAATATCTGCATCAAGGCACATTTTTACGTTTTCATAAGCAGACTGAGGTGTAGTGAATTCGAGGGCCACATCTACTTTTCGCAGGTTGTCTATTGTTAGTTCATCTTGATTGTCAATATCAAAGCGGAATAAGACTTTGTGTCCGCGGCTTAAGGCAACTTTTTCGATCATTTTGCCCATTTTGCCATAGCCTATAATTGCTATTTTCATTTGTTTAGGTTTTAAATTTTTTATCCAGATTGAGTTTAGCATTTAATCTTGCCATGATTCGCACTAACCCGGGACTATACTTTACGAGCGTGCGAATCAATGATCTAAAAAAACTGAGCCGGGTCAGGACCAATACGGTTAGCCTTGTTAAGCTGGTCTATTTTATCCATTTCCTCTTCTGTAAGTTCGAAATCCCAAATATCAAAGTTTTGGCGTATGCGTTCTGGAGTGCCGCTCTTAGGGAATACAATAAAATCATGTTGCAAGTGCCACCTTAGAGTTATTTGTACGGCGTTTTTATTATATTTCTGTCCAATTTTTATCAGAGTAGGATCTTTTGCTACCTGACCTTTGGCTATAGGAGACCATGATTCGATAGCAATCCCCCTTTGGGTACAATAATTAACTAAATTCCAATCCACGAAAAAAGGATGAAGTTCGATTTGGTTGACAGCAGGCATTATTTTGAAGTTTTCTTCAAGATCTTTTATATGGTTTATCAAAAAATTGCTTACCCCAATAGACCTTACTTTCCCTTTTTCCCACAGTTCAATCATTGCTTGCCATGTGTCTAAATATGAGCGTGATAGACCGGGCCAGTGTATTAGAAATAGGTCCAGGTAGTCTGTCTCTAGCTCGTTGAGGATACGGTCGTAAACTCGAAAAACATTATTATAACCATGGTCTGTATTCCATATCTTTGAGGTAATAAACAGCTGTTGGCGTGGTATGTCTATCATTTTAAAAGCACGGGCGAGTTGGCGGTGGTTACCATATATATCGGCTGTATCAAAGTGTCTATAACCTACTTCAACTGCAGTTTTTATAGCTTCTATGACTTGTTGTTCCTCGGTGAGCCTGTATGTCCCCAAACCGAGCATTGGTATCTGGATACCCTGGTTTAATGTTTTATACAACATTTTGATTTGACTTTTATGATTTTAATCATTTTTTCATAAGAACAAATTTATCATTTTTACATAATAAAATAGAAATTTGTCATAAAATGCCACAATTTAACTACAAAGATAAAGTTTTGGAATTCATTAGTGAAATACGAGATATAATCGAAAATAAAAGGGAATCTGATTATCAGCGGTTAACAGAGATTTTGCATAGAATGTTCTTTTATGC
>JALWNS010000174.1:6045-20251 GCA_027083655.1 Bacteroidales bacterium
AAAGCACTGAAATATAGATACTTACCATATAAGGCCAGGGAGATTGAACAGGAGAAAAGTGAGGTTTTATCCCGTCTAAAGAGCTATGCAGAAGCTATAGAGAAGCTAAACCACCAGACTACTGATATGCTTAATTTTCTCTCTACATGGGAGCAGAAGTTGGAATATGAAGATTCATTACATGATCCGGAGACTAAGTAATTAGAGTTTTTTGCGTACCTGCTCTCCAACGGCCATGATTTTACCCTGGGGTGATATAAGTATTTCACCAGGCAGCTTGGTGACATGATAAAGGCGTACAATTGGCGAATTCCAGAACCGACCATCAGATATTACTATAAAATCATTAAGGTTTTGTGCAGCATACGCCTTAGCAGTGTCTTTGTTTATATCCAACATGATTGCTATTTTAACCAGATCTGTTTTTTTGATGTCCTGTGCCCAAAGAACACTCTGTTGGCAATCTGCACACCATGAAGCAATGAAAAGCAGGTAAACATATTTCCCCCTGAAATCTGATAATCTAATTTCTTTGTTATCAATAGTTTTTGCTTTAAAATCAGGGGCTTGTGTTCCTGGGTGGATATTGTTTGTAGAAAATTGCCGCCTGTTGAGATCGAGTTTTATATTTTGTACAAAGCTATGCATACGTAATACATGTGGATTTTTTGGGTAATGAATAGACAGGGCGCTGTCGACCATGAAATATAACTTTGCATCATTTTCCGGGTCAAATATACCTTTGCCTGGAACATAAACTTGTGAGAGGGCAGGAAGAGCTACAAGTGAGTTGATATGTTCCAGTACAAAACGGGTCGAGTATTGTTTTTGTTTTGTCATGGTTTGTTTTATTTGTTCGTCTATAGCGTTTGCAGAATCAAGTGCCCCCTTTTGTACCAGGTTGTGATGAAGGAAAGTTAGAGAGTCCAGTATATGCCGGGTATGCGATAGGTATTGCTCTAGTTGCTGTATTAGTTTGCTTTCCGGGCTTCCTTCTACATTGTATGTGTTGAGAATATCGTTATAATCTGCTGTAATGTGGACTGCCTGTCCAGAATCCAGAAGCAAGTATATATTGTAATTACTGTTTGTAAAGCTCAGGGTATAAAAGTTTTTCTGCTTTACTTTTGTTTTTAGAAAAAAATTACCATTGTTATCTAATGGCACAGAATCCACTAGTTCATTACCAGTGGGCAGTGCTAGATAAAGGTGGGCATAGGTTTTAGAAGGTATATTATCAATGTGGCCATTTATCTCGACGTTCCATTCTTTTTGCTTTTGGCAGCTCCATAATAAACTACTAAAGGCTACAACCAGGAACAAGAGTTTTCTAATTCTCATTTGTTTTTGATATTTTTAAACAAATTTTTCGATAGGAAATATACAAAAATCTATGATTATTCGGACAGAAATAATGCATTTGCTTACTGCTATCTTTACATTCACAATAATCGTAGTAGCGTCTAACGAGTTGGCCAAAGTTTTTCAGAAGTTAAAATTACCATTAATAACAGGCTTTATAATTATCGGTGTTATTGCTGGACCGGCTCTTTTGAAAATGATCCCCAGTGATTCTCTCGAGAGGCTAAAATTTATAGATGATGTAGCCCTGGCTTTTATTGCTTTTGCTGCCGGCAATGAAATGTTTATGGAAGAATTGAAGGGGAAGTTGCGTAGAATTGGTATAATGACCGCATCATTGATTGTCATAACTTTTCTGGTTAGTTTCTTTTTGCTTTTATTTATTTCCGAACGTGTGCCTTTTATGGCCCAGCAGCCATACGCATATAAAGTAGGTATTTCATTGTTAATCTCTACCATTTTTGTGGCACGGTCTCCTGCCTCTGCTATCGCTATAATTAATGAGCTAAGGGCCAAAGGACCATTTACCCAGACTGCCCTGGGTGTAATCATTCTTAAAGAAATCCTGGTTATAATTTTGTTTACGATAATTTTCTCTATATCAGTTAATTTGATAAATGATATACCTTTTGATGTAAAAAAGGTGGTTTTGGTTTTTGTTGAGCTTCTGGTCTCTGTCGGATTAGGTTATCTTTATTGTAAGATACTGAAACGCCTGTTTTCCCTTAAGATTAATGCAACTGTTGAGGCTTTCATTTTTTTAATCATAGGCTGGTCTTTGTTTGGCCTCTCTCATTTCGTAGAGCATTGGTCTGCAGAACATTTTAATATTAGATTTCACATAGAGGCACTTTTGGCAGGTATTGTGGCTAGTTTCCGCCTGACGAATAACACAAAATACCGTCTACACCTTGAAAATCTCATACACAAAATAGGGCCATTTGTTTATGTAGCCTTTTTTACAAAAGTAGGCGCAGATATAGAACTGTCTGTGCTTGTATCCTATTGGCAAATAGCTGTTTATTTGTTTTTAATCAGAATATTAGCCCTTATTGTTGCTTCAGTTACAGGTAGTCTGATAATTGGGGATAAATTGAAAAATGTTTTAATGAGTTGGACACCGTATATTACCCAAGCAGGGGTTAGCCTGGGTTTGATAACAATCGTAGCTTCTTATTTTCCACAGTTTGGTGTTGAGTTTGAAACAATATTAATAGCTGTGGTTATCCTTAGCTTATTTGTTGGTCCTCCTTTGATGAAGAGAGCATTAATTGCAGCAGGTGAAGCACATCAGAAAGGACAGTACCAGTACGATGGTACCCGTGACGTTATAATTTTTGGGCTTGAGAATATCTCAATTAATCTGGCACATACGCTTCAACAGCAGAATTGGAAGGTAAAAATAGTTACTTGCGAAGAAAATGAAAGATTTTTTGAGGGAAGTGAAAAAGATTTACGTTCAATAGAAGTGGTGCGCATGAAGGAGTTAAACCTGGAATTCATGAAAAAGCTTAACATGAAAGCAGCCGATGCTGTTGTTTTGCTTATGTCTGATTATAATAATTACCGTGCCGCTGAGCTTATTTATGAACATTTTGGTACTCCTACTATTGTTGTGCGTGTTGAAGATTTTGAGCAGATGTCCAAGTTTAAGAAATTCGATGCACGGGTAGTAGAGCCGCGCACTGCAATGGTCTCTTTACTAGAAAACTTTGTGCGTTCGCCTTATGCTACATCTCTACTCATAGGTGAAGATGAAGATAAGGAAGTTGCAGATATAGAGGTGCTTAGTCCTGAAATACACGGGAAAGCATTGCGTGAAATACGCCTGCCTCTCGGTGTGCTTGTTATTTCTATAACACGTGGAAGCGAAAGTATCCTTACCCATGGATATACCAGGTTGAGATTGCATGATATTGTCACTGTCCTGGGAACACCAGAGCAAATAGAGCAGACAAGGGTGAAACTTCAATTCTAAAAACAAACTGTTATGGGTAAACGGCTTTTTATCGCCATTAAGGTTAAGTTTGATGAAGATACCTCTAAGGCTTTTCATTATATCAAGAGCCAGCTGGAGAGGGAAAAAATAAAATGGGTTGATCCGCATAATGTGCACCTGACTCTCAAATTCCTTGGTGACACAGACGGGGAGCTTATAGACGACATAAAGCAGAACTTGGCTAATATCACCCGGGCTTTTCCTCCTACGCGGCTAAAGATGAAATCAATGGGCGTTTTTCCCGGTCTTCACCGCCCGCGTGTGTTGTGGCTTGGACTGGAGCATGACCCGGTTGTCTGGCAGCTAGCCAGGACAATAGAAGAAGCAATGACCTCTCTGGGCTTTGAACCAGAAGAGAGGGAATTTAAACCTCATATCACCCTGGGCCGTATAAAATACCTGCGCGACCGCAAGAGCCTCCAACACATGCTTGACCGTTATAACGACCACTTTTTCCAGGACATACCTGTGGACGAGGTCATTCTTTATGAGAGCCAGCTCCAGCCCTCAGGTCCCATTTATACGCCGCTGGGACGGTTCCAACTGACAGGCCAGGGTGGCTAAATCGTATGCTCTGGGATCTGTATTGTTAACTGGTTTATTCTCCCCGGGCCTTGCGTTTCATCTCTGCCACTGTGGCGGCTGGGTCTGCAGTGCCAAAAATGGCACTACCTGCTACTAGCACGTCAACGCCCGCCTCCGTGAGGGTGCGGGCGTTGTGCAGACCCACGCCGCCGTCAACCTCAATGAGAAAGTCCAGTCCCATTACCTCACGCATGTGGGCAAGGCGTCTTATCTTGGTCAGGCTCTGGTCAATGAATTTTTGCCCACCAAAGCCAGGATTAACAGACATCACAAGCACCAGGTCCACAAAAGGCAGAATATCCTGCAGCAGCTCTACTGCAATATGCGGATTGATAGAGACACCGGCTTTCAATCCCAGCTGGCGGATGGTGGTCACGGTGCGGTGCAGGTGTGTGCAGGCTTCATAATGCACAGTAAGGATATCTGCCCCGCTGGCTGCGAAACGCTCCAGATAACGGTCAGGCTGTGTGATCATCAGGTGTACGTCCAGCGGCTTGCGTGCCACTGCTTTTATCTGCTTGAGGATAGGAAAGCCAAAGCTTATATTTGGTACAAACACTCCGTCCATTATGTCCATGTGAAACCAGTCTGCCTCACTCTTGTTCATCATTTCAATTTGCTCACCGAGGCGCAGAAAATCGGCAGAGAGAAAAGACGGTGCTATAAGTGGTGTTTTGTTCATTTTTCTTTATTTTTAGCCAAATCATTTAGACTACAAACTTATGAAAATTTTAGTTACTTCGGCAACGCAGCAGGAAATACAACCACTTATAGATTGGTCTGGAAGCAGCCAGTGGCACGATGGCATGCTTGTCTTTGAGAAAGGCCAGGCACAGGTGCATGTGCTTATCACGGGTGTGGGCATGGTTGCGACTACCTACAGCCTTATGCGTGCCCTGACAAGGGAGAAATATGATGTTGCGCTAAATTTCGGCCTGTGCGGCGCTTATCCTGATAGTGGTATAGGTCTTACAGATGTTGTAAATATTACCCAGGAGCAGATTGGCGACCTGGGAGCCATGGATGGCGGGCAGTTCAGGACTGTCTTTGACCTTGGACTTGTAGATGCCAATGAAGCTCCATTCACAGAAGGCAAGCTAATAAACCCGCACGAGCTGGAGACTATTGAATATTACGCAGACCACACGGATGCGCGTGCAATAACAGTGAATAATGCCAGTGGCAATGAGGAGCAGATCAGGCAGCGGATAGAAGTTTTTGCCCCGCAGGTAGAGAGCATGGAGGGTGCAGCATTTTTCTATGTGATGTTGCGTGAGGGCATCAGGTTCTTTGAGATCCGCACTGTGTCAAATATTGTGGAGCGGCGGCAAAAAGAAAAATGGCAGATACCCCAGGCAATAAAGAAGCTGGGGGACACTGCCATTGAGGTAATCAAATTTTTAGCATGCTCGGAGTTGATGGTCTAATTTGCCCTGCTAAAAATAGTGGTATTAGCCATGTTTTAAATAGTTTACCTCTTGGCATCATTCTCTATTAATGATAGTTTTTAATGTATTGGAGATCAGAATTTAATGATGAGAGCGGGGTAAAATCTAATTCATGAGTAGGAATCTCTAGATTGAGATTGCAATGAATATATTTTTTCATAAATTGATGTATAAGATTGTTATCTTCTAAATCGGAAAAGTAAAATACCTGAGCCATGAAACGCCTTGCTCTTTCCTTTCTGCTTATTCCATTGTTTTTTACACTAGCTGCACAGGATAGCTCCAGAGCTTTACAATTCAAGTTTAGTGGTTATGTAAGTAATAACTACGGAGGCTTCAAGGATTCAAGAAATTATTACAATCTGGATAATAGGTTAAACTTTTCGCTTGGAAATAAATACGTTAATCTAAATCTTACTGTAAGAAACATGTTCTTCATACAAAACAGCTATTATCTAAGAAGTTGGTATTTTATGATGGATAATACCATACCAGCTTATATTGACCTTTCGTATCATTATGTAAATGACAAAAGGACATTTTTGTTTTATTCCCTGATTGACCAGATGAATATTCATTGTAGCTACTCAGGATTTGACCTTACAATTGGCCGTCAGACCTTTGATTGGTCTATGAATAATATTTTTACCCCTAATGATCTGTTTACCACATATTCGTTTTTTGACTATGACGAACCACAGAAGTTAAGCTTTGATGCAATTGATATGAAATACAATTTTAAAAACAATACAATTCTGGAATTTGCTGTTAGCAGACAGCAAAAGTTTCACAGCAAATGGATATATTTTGTTAAAGAACCTGTTACTACGCTAGCTTTTAGACTTAATACAAAGATCAAAAATTTTAAACTTCAACTGATTAGTGGAATTTATCAAAGCATACGTTACGCTGCTGGCATGGGATGGTCTGGCACGTTTGGTAATTTTTCATGGACTGGGGAAATCACAAGCCTCTGGTATAAGAATAGCATAAAATTCAGTAATCTTATTGCATCTACTGGAATAAAGTATTCATCAAACAAATTCACTTTTTTGACAGAGTTTCTGTATAACAAAGAACCTGCAGATATTTTTTCTTTCCCACCTCTCGAAGGTAGTTATCCGCAATATAAATTTTATTTTTTACAGTTTATTGATCAGATGACGTGGGCGTCAAGGTATGGTTTATCTGCGAAAATGGAAATAAAACCTTGCTCATGGATCAGGTTTACTACAATGACAGTAACCTTCCCTGAAAAGTCTGATTTTTTTGCAGAACAGAAAATTATGTTTTTCCCACTGAAGGATTTAAGTATAAGTTTAATAGGACAATATTATAATTGGCCCCTCCTCTATTATGATGTCGTTAAAAAGTATGATAATCCGAAAACTTACGGTATATTCCTTAATGTCAGGTATAAATTTGATAAAAAAGTGTTATTTAAAAGCAAGGGATAAACAAACTGGCTTTTGTCTGTATTTCTCTCAAATAAGACTAAAATCAATATTATCTGTTGTCTGCCTGTCGCTGTTCGTTCTGCCATAGCTCTTTGACCAAATCAATGAGGTTGTCCAGGTATTTCTTATCAAGACCAAGTTTCTGTGCCAGGCTCAGGCATATCTCATATTCTTGTGGGGCAATCTGACCATCAATCAGTGACATATAGATGGCATTGGTCAGTTGCTCCTCTTTTTCTTCCTGGTTAAGAGGAATCTGGAATTTTAGCTTCTCAAGGTTATCGGTCATCTGGCGAACCTCTTCTTCGCTAAGACCATAATCAATAGCGCGTTGTGCGAGCAGGTCTATTTCTTCTTTTGTCAGTTTGCCATCGGCATGTGCAACGATCAAGAGGTTAGCAAAATGTTCTTTTTTGATTTGTCTTTGTGTTTTCATAAGTATAATGTTTTATCCTGTTTATGTTTAACAAATGGTTCAATAGCCCTGTCATAGACGCCCTGCAGGTATGCAATAGCCATACCATAATTAGTCACGGGCACTCCTGCGCGTATGGCAGGGAGCAGGCGGTTTTTCAGTTGTTTTGGGGTAATCATGCAACCACCGCATTGTATGACCATGGCATAATCAGTGATAGGGCGTGGTAGGTTATCCAGTCCGGCAACTACGTCAAACTCTAGCTGTTTGCCAGTATAATTGACGATCCATCTTGGGATTTTCACTCTACCAATATCTTCGCAGGAAACATGATGGGTGCATGACTCAAGTATAAGCACGCGGTCCCCGTCTTTTAACCGGCCGATCTGTGGTGTGCCTTCAAGGTATTTATCAAAAGGACCCTTTAACCGTGCCAGCAGGACACTAAAACCTGTCAGTGGTATATCCCTTGGTACAGAAGCGTCGGCCTTTAGGAAGATTGAGCTGTCTGTGATAGCCAGCTTGGGCTTGATGCCTGTTTTGCGCAAGAAAGCATCAACTTCCCTCTCTTTCAGTACAATAGCTACTGCATCATTATCCAGAATATCACGGATGGCCTGCACCTGCGGGAGAATCAGCCGTCCGGCCGGTGCCTCCAGGTCAATGGGGACAATGAGCATGACGATGTCGCCGTAAGATATAAGGTCGCCAACGAGCGATGGCTGTTTGTATGCTTCCTCTGGTATGGTGCGTTTGATCAGGTTAACCAGGTCATTGAGGTTATGGGGCTTGAGTGCAGAAAATTCAAAGACATCAACTCCATATTTCTCTGATATGTAGCTTTTTAGTCCAGGCCGTATGTGCTCCAGGTCACTTTTGTTGTGAATAATAAGGAATGGTGTCTCATATTCCCGGAGCTCCTGGATAAGCTGCTCTTCGGGGCGGCCAAATTCGTTTTCGGCTATGATTATAATGGCCAGGTCTATCCACTCAATTGTTTTGTAGGTTTTTTCCACACGTTTTTTGCCCAGGTCGCCAATGTCGTCAATACCAGCTGTATCAATTAGTACCACAGGACCGAAGCCTGTGATTTCGTATGATTTACGCACAGGGTCTGTTGTAGTGCCTGCCACGTCCGATACTATGGCAATGTCCTGACCTGTCAGGGCATTGATAAAAGAGCTTTTTCCTTTGTTGCGGCGGCCATAGATGCCAATATGTGGTGTCCTTTCTTTGGGCATGTTCAGCTTGTTTTGGTTAAGACATCATTAATGCGTTCCAGGGCGACAAGGGCTCCCAGAGGGATAGACACACCCCGGATAGAAGCGTAAATATCTGGTTCGCGTGGATTGATGCGTATAAGTGGAGCATTGAGTGAGATTGCTAAATTTTCACTTGTCATGCGTACAGTAGGAACGGCAGTGCCTGCTCCTATTTCAATGATTGCAAGATTTGCTTTTTTCCCTTTGAGCGAACTGAGCCAAGCCTCAAAAGATGCTTGTTGAGCGTCGGTGCGGAGTGACACCCATGACCAGTCACCAAACATCAAGATGTTAGGCCTGGCCACACGTCCGCAATACGGGCATTTGGGCAAAGGGTCAAGGGCACGGAACGAGTCCATGTCAATGTTTACTTCTACATTGTCGGCAGGCCATATATCCTTATCACATGGCAGCGTGCACTGCAGATAATGGATAGAGCCGTGTATTTCTACGGTTTTTTCTTCTGGGAAACCAGCTTTCTGAAATTGTCCATCAACATTGGACGTAAAGACAAAGTATCCATTGGGTTTGCTTTTGGCCCAGTTTAGCAGAATCTGAAAACCCTTGTGCGGTGTGGTCTGGCGGTAGAGATTGAGTCTGTGTCCATAGAAAGCCCATGCCAGGTGGGGATCCTGCTCAAACCAGCGGGGATTGGCCATCTGTTCAAAGGACACGCCTAGCTTGCGCGCAAAAGGATAGGCCCGCCAAAAACCCTCCCTGCCGCGGAAGTCAGGTAATCCTGAATCTACGCCTATACCAGCACCTGCTGATATGAGCAAAGCATCAGCCTGGCATATAAAATCTGCTGATTTCTCTATGGCCTGTTGCAAATCCATTGCTTATTTATAAATTTGTTTGTGTCTAATGCAAATTTAAAAAATTAAACCTATGAAAAGACTGAGTTTTGTCTTTGTTTTGTTGTTTTCTATAAGCCTTTTTGGCCAACAGGAAGTTGCTTATAAGTTTACAGACGATATTCGTCTGCCTGCTACTTCAGTAAAGAGCCAGGATCAGACTGGTACATGTTGGTCATGGTCAACTGTCTCCTTTCTCGAATCAGAGATGATGCGTATTAACGGTATTACAGACCCTTCCAGGGCTATTGATCTTTCTCCTATGTATATTGTAAACAAATGCTACAAGGATAAGGGAAAAAACTATATCCTATGGCATGGTAAAGTTAATTTTGATGAAGGAGGCGAGCCACACGATGTAATTTGCGCTATTCGCAAATATGGTATTGTGCCAATGAGCGTGTATAAAGGAATTGATTACGGTTCCAAAAAATTTAACCACCAGGAGCTCAACAGCGTATTAAAAGCCTATCTGGAGAAACTGGCCAGTGAGGACAGATTGACAACGGCATGGGAGAGAGGGTTTGATGCTATTGTAGATGCTTACATGGGTCCAACTCCTGAGACTTTCACATATAATGGCAAGCAGTACACTCCACAATCTTTCCTCAAGGAAGTAGTTAAGGTTAATCCTGATGACTATGTCGCAATCACTTCTTTCACACATCATCCGTTCTACAAGCCTTTCATCCTGGAGATGCCCGACAACTGGGCACACCAGAGTGCTTATAATGTACCACTGGACGATATGATGAGAATTATTGATAATGCGCTAGAAAATGGCTACACAGTAGCTTGGGGAGCAGATGTCAGTGAGCCTTATTTTAGCATAAAAGGTATTGCTGTTGTACCAAAGCAAGCATTTGATACAGTTGATGGACAGATTCTACCAAAGCAAAGCTCTTACCGTCGAAGCACTGAATATGATTATACCCAGGTTTATGAGGAAATGCCTATAACTCAAGAGCTTCGACAATGGGCTTTTGAGCACTATACAACAACAGATGATCATGGCATGCATATCGTTGGCCGTGCCCACGATCAAAATGGAACAGTATTCTATATTGTTAAAAATTCATGGTCCCCAAATGTTGGTTATGATGGATATTGGTACTTCTCAAAGAACTATGTGGCTTACAAGACTATGAGCATCCTTGTGCACAAAGATGCTATACCAAAAGAAATACGCAAGAAGTTAGGAATTAGATAGTTGCGAACAGTACAACAAGTGGAATTGAAGAAAAATATTCAGGAATAATTGTTCCTAATGATTGAAAGTATTTGGTTAATCATGTCCCACATTTTAGGACGTCTGGAGAGGAACACGATATTATAAACATTAATTTTTCCCGGGGCGTCTGGAAACATTAGTTTGGAATATTTTAAGACTGCGTTTCCAGACGCCTTTTAATACCCCAAAAACATACAAGTCTATGGTTTATCTATTGTTAAGTATCCTTTCTTCGACTATTATTGCTATAATCTTTAAAGTGCAAGATAGACTAGGAATTAAGCTTTTCCCTGTAATAGTGGTTAATTACATAGTAGCCACTACTCTTGGATTGCTAGTATTACAGGAAAAGTGGCAGGTACGGACACTTTTTGAACATAGCTGGCTGATTACTGCCCTGGCAGTAGGAGTGTTATTAATTCTTGGCTTTTTTGTTATAGGGTTATCAATACAAAAAGCAGGGATATCTGTCACAATAGTGGCGAGCAAGATGTCTGTTGTAATTCCTATTCTTTTTTCTATAATAGCTTTTGACGAGCAGATAACTACGCTTAAAGTAATAGGTCTTGTATTAGCCGTTATAGGTATTGTTCTCACTGTCTATCCGGACACACGTTCAAGGGTAGGACAGGGCCAGCTTTTATTGCCTTTGCTTATTTTCTTCATTCTAGGCATGATAGATTCGTTAGTCAAGCTTGGCCAGACACAGGTGGATGAGCAACTAATCCCACTGTTCACTGCAGTGAGTTTTGGTATATCTGGTATCATTGGTCTTATTATAGGAGCAGTGAAGTACAAACCGTCTGATTTTTGGCGTTGGCGTGAGGTGCTTACAGGTGTAGCCTTAGGTTTGTTCAATTGGGGTTCAATGTATTTCATAATGCAGGCCCTTAATCGTAGCGGCCTGGATAGTAGCGTGGTCTTTGGTATTAATAATATTGGAGTTATAAGTCTTTCGGTGATACTTGCGTTTATTCTTTTCCGAGAACGTTTGAGTAAAGTAAACTGGTTAGGAGTCTTAGTGGCTATCGCTGCTGCATGGATACTATCGTCAGTTTGATTATTCTTTAAATCTATTGTTGTGGTATTGTAGCCACTGTCAGTTTGGGGGGAATAAAGCATTAAGTATGTATATTTTGTTTATAATTTTAAGCCGAGTACTGTAACATCATCTATCTGTGGTGCGTCCTGCTTCCATTGGTAGAAGGTATCTTCCAAGACTTGTTTCTGTTTGTTCATGTCTAGGTGCTGTATTTGCTCTAATATTTTTTTGAAATGATTAATCATGAATTTACGCAGGCTAGTTGCTGCTATTTGGTCATGATATCCGTCTGTGAATAAGTAAATTACGTCGCCTTTTTCTAATTTTATGAAATGGTCAGTGAAAGGTTTTTCTTTTAGATAGCTACCTAGTGGCTGCCTGTCTCCCTTGATAACAGTCAAATTACCTTGCCTAAACAAGTAGAAAGGACGGTAAGCACCGGCAAAGTTAACTTCAAACGTCCTGGTTTCCATTATTGCCAGGGCTACATCTGCTCCGTCTGTAAATAATCTTGAGTTGTCAGAGGCAGCAAATGTTTTTTTTATATTATCCCGCATCTGTGAAAGTATTTGTGCAGCGGTGTAATCTGGATGCGTCTTTACAATCTCCTTGAGCATAGTCAAAACCATCATACTGATGAATGCTCCAGGTACACCATGGCCAGTACAATCTCCCACTGCAAAGTAAAATTTATTGCCTGTATCCTCAGCCCAGTAAAAGTCTCCACTGACTACTTCCTGCGGAATGAATAGTACAAATGCTTCTCTAAAGTATAATCTAAAAATATTGGTAGAGGGCAACAGAGTGCTTTGTATTCTGTGAGCGTAATTGATACTTTCTTGAATCTTTTTTTGTGAATAGACAAGCTCCTTGTGTTGTCTTTCTATTTCTTCTTTCTGACTGTGGATCTCTTCTTTTTGTTGGTTGAGAATTATATTCTTCTGGGTGATTTCCTTGTTTTTACTCTCCAGTTCCAAGTTGTATTTGCGTATACGTTTGTATTGTTTCCACAGTATAACAAAGAATACTATGATTAGGAGCACCACGAAAGCTATGGAAGCAAAAATTATCCTATGCCGTTCAATAATTAATTGCTGTTTTTCTTGTTTTGCCTTTAGAAGGCGGTTTTCTTTTTCTGCCAGTTTGAGTTGATAAACAGATTCGAGGTTGGCAATATCTTTTCGAATTTTCTCTCCTGTCAAAGAATCTTTTAATTTCGTATAGTGGATATAATTTTGTATTGCGGATTGGTAGTTGTGTTGTAATGTATCGAGGACAAATTTTGTATAAAAAATGTTTTTTATGATCTCCTGTGCACCTATTGTTTTTGCAAGGTTATAAGCAGAGTCTAGATACTGCTGGGCTATTGAGTATCTTTGTTTGTGACCCAGTATTTCTGCTTTTATAGAAAAAGCATCTGCGAGCTGGCTTTTATTACCTGTTAGTTTGGCTATTTTTATGCTTTCTTCGATGTATGATAAAGCGCTATCTATTTTGCCTAACTCTAGGGCTACTGTTGATAAATGATCGTATGTTTCTGATAATTGCTCTAGGTAGTTAGATTTTTTTGCATGATCTATTGCCATTGAAAAGTATTTATACGCAGAATCGAGCAAGCCACGGTCTTTGAATATAACACCAATGTTGTTTGTTGTCAGGGCAATACCTTGGGAATGGTTCTTTATTTTAAAGAGTTTGTAAGCTTGTTGATAATATTCCATAGCTCTGTCTGTGTCTGAGAGGTAATAATAAACATTACCAATGTTGTTTAGATTTACTGCTATCCAAGGAGTATCTCCTACTTTGTATATATGGTCAAGAGCCCTGAGAAACCAATCTAGGCACTGACGGTAATCTCCATTGAAGCAATAAGAATTACCCATTTCTCCACAGCTAGCGGCCAGAAAACGGTGATTCCCGGTTTTTGAGTAATATTCATATGCTTTAGAGAGATATTCACGCGCCGAATCATACTGGTCAATATAGTTGAAGTATTGGCCATAGTTTAGATTTACAAAAGCTTTAAGCTCTTGGTCTTCAATAGCTAGGCTAAGACTATCACACAATTTGATATAATGCAAAAAATTGGGGTCGTCTGCCCATGTAGTTTGCAGAAGATTTTTGGCGGCATCTACTTTCTTTTCAATTGGTAAATTGGGATTACTTACAACTTGTGCAAGACTATCATGAATTTTTTTTATATCTTTTGCACATAATGACAGGGAGGATATAAGTATGATAATGACAAAGGTATAGCGCTTCACTTTTCTCAAACTTTTTTTATGGCTCGCAAATCAATCAAAATTTATACAAAATTAATCGAATAAGAAAAAGAATTTTTAGTCGTTAAAAATTTCTTTAAGCCATTGGTGTATTTCATCCCTGACTTTACGGTACACTTGCAGTTTTTGTTCTTTTGTTCCCTTAGCCTGGGCAGGGTCATAAAAACCATGATGTAACCTATGCTTGACTTCTCCTGTGAAGACTGGACATGCCTCACGTGCACTGTCGCATACTGTTATTACGTAATCAAAACTCTCTTTGATAAAAC
>JALWNS010000175.1 GCA_027083655.1 Bacteroidales bacterium
GTTAAGTACATATTACTCGTTATTTTTAATTATTTGTTCCAGAGTGCAAAGTTAAATATTTTTTTTAATTTTGGACTGCAGGCACAAAAAATTGTTTTTAAAAAACTTGAAAAAGATTTGGATGTTCGGCTATAGTTTGTAATTTTGGTTCTAAAATGTTAAATTTACAATAAAAAGGTATTCTAAAAACACAGACAAATGGAAGTTAAAAAGAATCCCAACGTTGATCTGGAAAATTATCGTACGATTTTCTTCCTCATTGGCCTTGTTTTGACGTTAGCTATTGTATATGGCCTGTTTGAGATAAAGAAATACAATGTTAAAGTAGAAAATCTGGCAGTTAATGAGGAGGGGAATTTTGAGCAAGAAGAGGTTTTGGTCACTCGCCAGGACATTGAGTTGCCACCGCCACCTCCGCCAAAGCAACAGGTCAGTGATGTACTGGAGATAGTTAGTGATAACACAAAAATTGAAGAAGACTTTAATTTTGATGTAGAAGCAGATGAACAGGAGTCTGTTGATTTTGTTGATGTCCCGGTAGATGAAGGAGACGATGAAGAGGAACAAATTTTTGTGTCAGTAGAGCAGATGCCTGAGTTCCCAGGAGGAATTAACGCATTGCGCCGTTATATAGCAGAACACATACAATATCCTGTTTTAGCACAAGAAAATGACATAGAAGGCACGGTTATTGTTAAGTTTGTTGTCGGCAAAGATGGAAGAGTGTCTAATGTCCAGGTTATTCGTGGAGTAGACCCGTTGTTGGATTCAGAAGCAGTACGCGTGATCAAAACATTACCACGTTTCAAGCCTGGCTATAATAACGGCCACCCAGTAAGTGTATGGTATACTTTGCCAGTTATGTTTGTTTTGCAAAAGAACTAAAAATCAAATATCATGGCTGAATTAAAAAGCCCAATCATTGTCCCCTGGGACTTCTCGGAAAAAGCAGAATATGCTCTGCTACATGCAGCAAATTATGCAAAAATTATAGAGAAAGACATTATTCTTCTCCACATTGTAAAAAAGGACAAAGAAGTAGAACCGGCTCTCGAGAAGCTTGAGGAGAAAATCGCCGAATACAAGAAAGAAATTGATGTTCCTATACATGCAATGGTAAAGGCAGGTAATATTTTTACCACAATCACAGAAGTAATTAACGAACAGGAGGCTATCCTTGCAGTTATGGGTACCCATGGACGTAAAGGTTTACAGAAACTGCTAGGTAGCTGGGCATTGAAAGTTATCACTGGTTCTAACGCACCATTTATAGTTGTGCAAGCACCTCCAAAAGACACAGAAAAAGATGTAAAAGAAATTGTTGTTCCTATTGACTTTAGAATAGAGAACAAGCAAAAACTTACTTGGATTAACTTTCTGAATAAATTATTCCATACCAAATTTTATTTATGCTATATTGAAGACCCAGACCGTATAGCAAAGAAGCGTATTTATGGTAATATCAAGGTAGCTATAGATTTCATGGAAGAAAAGGGTATCACATACGATATTAAAAAGCTAGAAGGAAGTGACCTGGCAGACGAGACTATAGAATTTGCCCATAAAATCAATGCTTCGATGATAATGGTCACAACAACCCGTAGTCCTAAGACCTTGGATTATATGTTTGGCGCAGAAGAACAGAGGATTATTGCAAATAAGTACGAAATACCTGTAATGACTATTAACCCTAGAGAAGGCTTCTTTAAACTACAAAGCTTTAATTAAAAAAACGGACACAAAAAATTTCATATAACATCCACAGAGGAATGCTCTGTGGATGTTTTTTTTGCTTAAATCAGAAAAATTGTTTTTATGAATGGATTAGATGCACTGCTTTTGGGATTGTTACAAGGGCTGACAGAATTTTTACCTGTCAGTAGTAGTGGTCATCTTGAGCTAGGTAAAGCTATCCTAGGCATTTATGAACCTACCCTTACTTTCACTATTGTTGTGCATGGGGCAACAGTGTTAAGCATAATTGTTGTATTCTGGCAAGAAATAATAAAGCTCCTTAAAGCACCTTTTACACTTCAATGGAACGAAGATAATAAGTACATTGTCAAACTGCTAATATCTGCAATACCAGCAGGTGTTATTGGTTTGCTATTCCAGGATCAAATAGAAAGTCTTTTTACTGGTAATGTATTATTAGTCGGGATAATGCTATTAATAACCACAGCAGTATTAGCTCTTACTACTGTAGCCAAAGACAAAAAACGTCCTATTGGTTTCTGGGACTCATTTATAATTGGTATTGCACAGGCAATAGCGATAATGCCAGGCATATCTCGATCAGGAATGACTATTTCCACAGGTCTATTGCTTGGTAATGATAAGGAAGAAGTAGCTAAATTCTCCTTCATAATGGTCTTAATACCTGTGATCGGTGGAAATATCCTTGATTTGATGAAATATGACTGGACGGCAACTAATCAACCCGTCACTCCAACTGTACTGCTTATAGGTTTTATGGCAGCTTTTGTTTCTGGGTATTTTGCTTGTAAATTTATGCTTAAAGTAGTGCGCAAGAGCAAGCTTAGTTATTTTGCTATCTACACATTGATAATAGCTTCTTTAGCAATTTATTACGGTCTAACCCACTGATACGATGGGGTATAATTTTATAGAAGGAGAAATATTGTTAATAGACAAACCCCATGGATGGACATCTTTTGATGTTGTGGCAAAAGTACGCAACCAGATACGTAGACTTGTTGGGCAACGGGTAAAAGTAGGCCATGCTGGAACATTGGACCCTATGGCTACAGGTTTACTTATTTTAGCCACAGGCAAAAAAACTAAAATGATTAACCAATTACAAGGACTTGATAAAGAATACATTGCCACAATACTTTTAGGTGCTACAACGCCGTCATACGATGCAGAGACGCCTGTTATGCAGACTTACCCGACAGATCACATAACAGCAGAATTAGTGGAAGAAAAAGCAAAATCTTTTCTGGGGAAGCAGCTACAAATACCACCTAAATACTCTGCAAAGAAAATAAAAGGCAAGAAAGCATATGACCTGGCACGACAAGGGAAAGATTTTCAGATGAAAGCGATTCAAGTTGAATATAAAGAAATTGAAATTTTATCATTATCTTTGCCACATGAGATTATTATCAGACTAGTTGTATCCAAAGGTACTTATATTCGTTCTTTTGCACATGATTTAGGACAAAAGCTTGGCAGTGGTGCATATTTAGCAGGATTGCGCCGCACACGTATTGGCAGTTATTCTGTCGAAGAAGCTATGAGTATTGAACAATTTATCGATTCTTTAAAAACTAAAAAAAATTAGGCAATGAAATTATCACAGTTTGACTACTACCTTCCAGAAGAATTAATAGCTACTTATCCTTCAGATGACCCAGATAAAGACCGTTTAATGGTCGTTAACCGCAAAACCCAAGAAATAGAACACAGGGAGTTCAAAGACATCATTGAATATTTTGAGGAAGGAGATGTAATGGTTTTTAACAATAGTACCATTTTCCCGGCTGTACTCAGAGGTAAGAAAGAAAAAACAGAAGCAGACATTGAGGTTTTCCTTCTGCGTGAGCTTAACCCGCGCCAGCGGCTATGGGACGTGCTTGTAAACCCTGCACGTAAAATTAGAATAGGCAACAAATTATACTTCGACGAAGGACTGGTAGCAGAGGTCATTGACAATACTACATCACGTGGACGGACAATCCGTTTCCTGTACGAAGGAGATGACGAGTCTTTCCGTAAACTTCTGGACCGCCTTGGTGCTATACCTTTACCTCCATATATTGAAAGAGAACCTGAGGATATAGATATGGAAAGACATAGCCATCCTTTTGCCAAAAGACGAGGTTCTATTATAGCACCTTCTGCAGCTATGCATTTTTCTAAGCTCACATTAAAGAAGTTAGAGCTTGTAGGCGTCAAATTCACTGAAATTACTTTACATGCAGGGCTGGGTAACTACCGTAATATAGAAGTAGAGGACCTGAACAAACATAAGATTGATGCAGAAGAAATGCAAATAACAGAAGAGGCTGCTAGAATCATCAACGAAGCAAAAGACAATAAAAAACAAGTATGTGCAGTAGGTACAACTGTGGTTAAAGCTCTCGAAACATCAACAACCACCACAGCTCGCGTTGAACCATTCGAGGGATGGACTAATAAATTCATATATCCACCTTACAGGGTTAAAATCCCTACAATGCTAATCTCAAACCTCCAACTGCCCAAAACTCCAATGTTGATGACCGTTGCTGCATTTGGAGGATATGACCTGGTCATGCGCGCCTATGAGGAAGCTGTTAAAGAAGGTTATCGTTTTGGTAATTATGGTGATGCTATGTTGATTATTTAAAAAATTCCACTATACAAAAAGCTTTTGCATATAGACCTCATTTTTTAAACACATGTACAGATCAAAAGCACGCCCAGTAGGCGTGCTTTTGATCTAAATGTTCGATTGCAATGTTTAGCTTAATTGTCTGAGAGTATCAAGGAAATTTTTAACACACTTTTCTGGTGTGGCCCAGGATGTTACCAGCCTAATTGCAGATCTTTGTTCGTCTATCTTAGTCCAGACATAAAAATCAAAATTCTCCAATAGCTTATTTATCACATCATCCGGCAGAATTGGGAAAATTTGATTTGTAGGAGAATCACTAAACATCTCATAACCAAGATCTTTTATTCCTTGAGCTAGAGTTTGAGCCTGTTTATTAGCATGGTGGGCAAGCTTATAAAAAAGGCCATCCCTGAAAAGGCCTACAAACTGCAGGGCAAGTAAACGTCCTTTGGCCAGGAGAGCCCCCCTTTGTTTCAAGAAGTACCTGAAGTCTTCTTTCAACTGTGGATTTGATATAACAATTGCTTCGCCCAGTAAGGCTCCATTCTTTGTGCCACCTATATAGAAAATATCAAGTAGCGATGTCAGATCACTCATTTTCAAATCCTGGCCTTCGGCAGTCAAAGCAGTAGCAAGGCGGGCACCGTCCATATAAATATATAAACCATGCTCGCGGCAAAACTGTGACAGTTCCTCAAGCTCTGACTTTGTATAAATAGTACCCAATTCTGTAGAATTGGAGATGAATACTATCCTGGGCTTGACCATATGCTCATCGTTGGGATGAAAGTCCAGTACCTTTCTTATCTGATCCGGTGTAATCTTACCATTATCTGTAGGTATAGAGTTAATTTTATGGCCAGTAAGCTCGACAGCTCCGGCTTCATGGACATTAATATGAGCTGTTTCTGCTGCAATAATTGAATGGTGGGGCCGGAGAATCGAACCAAGCACTATTAGATTAGCCTGTGTACCTCCGGAGACAAAGTGTATATCTACCGATCTATCATCCAGATCTTTCATAATCAGGTCCCTGGCCATGTCTGAGTATGTATCCAGGCCATATCCTTCTAGTTGTTCGTAATTGGTGCTCTCTAATAAGTTTAGTATCTCATGGTG
>JALWNS010000176.1:0-5137 GCA_027083655.1 Bacteroidales bacterium
ATATTGTTAATCTCTAGTTCCAGTTTTGCGCAAAGAGGCATAACCTGGATTTCTGCAGGTGTGAAAGCCGGTTATGGAACTAGCTTTTTGTTCAACATGCCAAGCTTTCAAGACCCAGCAGTGAACTATAATTTTTTCACTCCTTCATATACGTATGGAGCCAAGTTAGCTTTCTCTTTCAACGAAGGGGGGTTCGGTTTCCAGCTAGAGTATAACAATGCTTCTTGGGGACAAAGCTTCTCCATTGACAATGGTACAGAAGTTACCAACCATCTGGCAAACTACAAATCAATGGGCTTTGGGCTTATCTTTAAGGCAGTATCGCTAAGCGGTTTTTATTTTGAGCTCGGACCTCAATATAATCTGGTTAAAGATGCTAATTTTGACGGAGCAAGCATCCGGTCATACTCTATTGACCAGTACACAAGCGGGGTTATTGGTCTGGGGTTCATGCCCATCTTTGGTGATCGTGTGGAGCTAAGCCTGGGATTGAGAGGCATTGTATCCCTGGGCAATATTAATGCTGTCGAATCATTTAGTATTTATTCTTCATCGCCTAACTATAGCAATTATGCCAATACAAACATTACTTCCATCATGCTAGTGCCAATGTTTGATTTTACTTATGTCTTTGCCTATATGGGACGCGCAAGCTGTGGAAGGTTTAGAATAATGCTTAACAAGTAAAAAAACGAAAAACAGATTTGAGCAAGTATTTATGAATGAAGCGATTATGTGTTCTATGGTTAATAATTTTAATCATTACTAATCTTTCTGCACAGACAAGTAATCTGAGGAACAAATTTTTCGTTCACATCAATGATACAGTCCGACTGGATAGCCTGCCCATTATTCCATCCAGTATAGAAATTTATCATGGTGGGCAGGCTATCCACAATTATAAGCTTCTGTGGCAGGAGGCAATAGTTATTTTTTCCAGCCCTGTGGATAGTGTATTAATCAAGTACCGCGTTTTCCCCTTCTCCCTTAGGACAGATTCTATGGCAACGCAACCCCTAATCATGCCACTTTATTCAGAGATTGAGCCAATACCTACTCTCGCTGGTGGCGCAGATAACAGAACAATTGAATCACAAGGACGTATTAGCAGGGGTATTTTCTTTGGATCTGGACAACAGCCCAGCCTGACATCTGATTTTAACCTGTCGCTTTCTGGCCAGATAGATGAAAACACGCAAATACAGGCAACAATTGCCGATAATATGTTTAACTCGAATAATATCTCTGGCACATACAATTTTCAGGATTTTGACCGTGCTATGATAAGTGTAAAATTCCCATATGCGCAGTTGTCCCTTGGCGATCTGCACATACGTAATAATACTGGTTTCTTTGTCAATTTTAACCGTTCTGTCCGTGGAGGTGATTATATGCAAGAACACGATAGCATAGCCTGGCATATAGGATCTGGCGCACAGAAAGGTATTTTTAACCGTATGCATATCCAGGGAGAGGAAGGAAATCAAGGGCCTTACCGCCTTAGAGGTAAAAGAGGCGAGGAAATGATAATAGTAGTGTCAGGAAGCGAGAAAGTTTACATTAATGGCCTGCTAAAAAAACGTGGTATTGACAATGATTATACCATGGACTATATGCGCGGCGAAATAACATTTACTGCTAATTGTTTGATAACAAAAGATACCCGCATCATAGTAGAGTTTGAATATTGGGCTTTTGATTATCAACGCTATAGCTTATGGGCGGAAGTAGATAAAACTTACAGGCAAGGACACATGTATTATGGTTTTTTTATGGTTAAAGATAATCCCGCTGCACCGGTCAAACCCCTGGACAAAGAACAGGCTGAAGTGCTGTACAATGCTGGCGACTCCAGTAGCCTGGCCACAGTTTTTTCTGCCGATTCCGTTGGATACGACAAAGATAAAATTCTCTATTGCCGACAGGATACAACTGTCAATGGACAGACATACACTATTTTCCGTTATTGCCAGGATGAGAGGGCCACATGGCAGGTAAATTTTTCATACAAGGGCAGTGGACTAGGTGATTATATTCTCGATAACATGCAGGTTAATGGACGTATTTATCGTTGGGTGGGACCTGGTAAAGGTGATTATATGCCTGTTATTAACCTGCCTATGCCTGAGAGAAAAACAATTACATACGGCGGAGGTAAATGGAAACTACATACTTTTGCAGTAGACTGGGAGATAGCTATGAGCGACTATGACAAAAACCTTTTATCACCATTTGATGACCGGGATAACCGCTCAATAAACATGCGTTTTGGTATGGGCAAACAACTTACTTCACATAATTCACCGGTAAACGACTCTATCTTTGTCCGTTATATGCTAATGCAAGAACGGTTTGCAATTTTTAGCCCTTTTCTACCTGTGGAATACAATCGTGACTGGAACCTTTTGTTTAACCAATGGGACCAGGCCCACAATATTGTACTTGGTAATAAATTATACGCCCATAGTGGTCTAAAGGATATTTTCCTGGCAGAAGGGTTGATTTACCCACGGCAATACCAGGGTATTAGATTAAACAATGTTCTTTCTATGGATACAATGAACTGGTACATAAATAGCTGGATAAGCTACAACTATAGCCGCCAGGCAACCCTAAAAGCAGGCTTTCTACGCACGCAACAGGATATAAAACGCACATTTGGCAAAACACAAATAGGACTGTGGCTGGAAGCAGAGCAAAACATGAGACAAGCAGATAGCCTGTTGCCAGATAGTTATGCTTTTGTGGATTACAATTTCTTTATTAACCATGGCGATAGCACAAAAAGCTTTTTTTCACTCAGTGCCGGCCAGCGATATGACTGGATATACACTACCCAGGCACTCCGGCCACGAATCATTGCAAATAATATCAAGGCACAATGGCAGGTACGAAAAGGTAATTTAACCAACAACACAATAATACTCCTGCGTAGCCTGCTGGACACTAACGGTAGCAAAAACACAATCATTGCACGTACGGAAGGCACGTGGCATATAAAACGCATAGGTAATTTGTCCTTACTGCAAGAAGCCGGCCAGGGCACACAACCAATCACAGAATTCTACTTCCTGCGCGTGCCCACAGGACAGGGACAATATGCCTGGATAGACTTTAACGGCGATGGCCACCAACAAATTAACGAATTCCAGCTGACAACCTTCGCAGACCAGGCTAATTACGTCCGCGTCACCCTGCCCGGTATACAGTACATACCTGTATATTCCAGCCGTAGTGCCCTGAGCTTTTCCTTTGCGCCTTCGCTAAGAACACAGCATCTCATGGCCAGGATTATTAACAGGATAAACAATCAATTCAATCTCTCTGTTAGCATAAAAAATAAATCTTTGTCGCCAACACAGATAAATTATACAGATACGAATATAGTTTACTTCCTCTACAACATGGCCAACACCCTGACCATACGCCTGGGGAAAAAAACATCCATGAGCTATCTGGCTTCGGCAAATATCAACAAAGACCTGCTATTGGGCGGCGAGAGATTGCTACAGGCCCGCCTGCACAAGATAAGTCTTCGTTACCGCCTGCCTGCTACTTTTGTTCTGGAAATAAACGCCCTGGCAAAGACACAAACATCTGCGAGCCAGCTCTTTGCTACAGAAAACTACAGCCTCTACTCGCGGGGCACTAAACTGTCTATCTCCAAATCCGGCCTGCGACTACAGGCACAGCTACAGGCTAGCTACACACAAACCCTTGACCTGGGGACCTCTGCCCTTCTGCGTCACGCGAGGACAGACGCCACTATCTCGCTGCTTGCCCTACGTGACCTGCGCATTTCTACAATAGCCAGCCTGATATTCAACCAGCTGGGGGGCGAGCCCAATGCGCAGGTCCAGTACTTGATGATGCAGGGCTATGGCACGGGCTGGAATGTAAGCAATATGCTGGGCCTGAACTATAAAATAAACAAGACCTTCACCCTGCAGGCAGACTACCAATTGCGCCTGGTCCAGGGCCGTGCGGTCCATAACTTCGGATTTAAACTGACTGGTTGGTTCTAGCAAGCTACCGCCCAGCAAGGTGCCCTCCGGCACGCTTTCTAGGGGAAGCGGTCAGGTGGTGGGAGCCTCTAAAGTATGTTGTCGCTAATGTGTGTTAGTCTCCGATGGTTGTTAGTCATCGATAGGGCAACCTAACAGACCTTTTTCTGCAGTCTGTCAGGTTTGTGTGCGACTGGCGTCGCTATTGGCCTCGCAGTCCCCTGCAAGGTTATATAACGGACATGGCTACGCCATTTGTCTAGATGCCTTTCAGCGTCTTAGTGCCTAAGAAGCCGCAGGCTTGAACGATTATTGGCGTCGTATGGGAAAGTGAAGCGAGTAGCCAGGCAAAACGACTTTGCGGTTTTTTAACTTGCAGAGGGTTTGGCTTTTCAGTTTGTTAGTCGCTGACAAGGCAACCTAACAGACCTTTTTCTGCGGTCAGTCAGGTTTGTGTGCGACTGGCGTCGCTATAGGCCTCGCAGTCCCCTACAAGGTTACGTAATGGACATGGCTACGCCATTTGTCTAGATGCCTTTCGGCATCTTAGTGCCTAAGAAGCCGTAGGCTTGAAAGATTATTGGCGTCGTATGGAAAAGTGAAGCGAGTTGCCAGGCAAAACGACTTTGCGTTTTTTTTAATCTAACAGCAACTAAATCGCTACGTTATCTCCTACATAGCTCATGCCATTGCTGCTCTGCGGTGTGGTAGTCGTTGTCTAAGTGGTTAGTAGATTTGGTGTATTTGTCCAGCACAAGCCGGATTAGACCACACAGACGGCGGTTGTTTGTCCTTAGCAAAGCCGTTGCAAAGATGATGTATTGTTCTGCAAACCAGGGCTTGAAGTAGAGCCTCTTGAACCTGTTTTCCTTGAACCGTTCTGCTCCCATTGTTGAAATAAAACTCTTTATTAGTTCCAGCTTAACCTGGTTTTGAGGTCTCCTCTCTGTGCGCGCAATACTATTGGCAGCAATAAAGACAGATGCCTATACCATCTCATCACGCTTGCTAGGGAAAGCGGTAAATTTTTTCTAGCGCCTGTGGCATCTGACGGCGGCACGGGCATTTTCGTATCTCTCGCGCCAATGGCCAGTCAGGCGCTCTGGCCGGACTTTACCCAGGAGCAGGCACAC
>JALWNS010000176.1:5147-5455 GCA_027083655.1 Bacteroidales bacterium
CCATAGCCGCCGGAAGTCACGGGCCCTGAGGCTCGTGGGTGGATAGACAGAGAGAAAATCCTGTATTATTCCCTCCTGTGTGCGCGTGTCTTTGTTGCTAAACCGGTTTATCAATGTTCCAAATGTCACTGCATCCGCACGGAGTTTATTCTTTCGCATCTCCTGTAGCCAATTTAGAGCAGTCTCATAATCAGGGCTCTTATTGATTAGGGTATTGTACGAAATTTCATTAGGTTGCAACTTTTTATCAATCATCTCTCTATACCAGCGCTCTGCTGTCTCATAATCTGGGCTCTTATTGATTAGGG
>JALWNS010000177.1 GCA_027083655.1 Bacteroidales bacterium
GTATAATACGATAATACAAATCTTCTGGTATAAATGATGGGCTTTCGCAAGCTTGTGTGACATAACCGGCAATCTGTACCTTTACAGTTTCTCCTGATTTTACTCGCTCTTTTAACTTTCTTGGTAAAATTCCTTCATTACATATTATAAAATGAATGGTAAATCCTTCAGGGGCGTAAAAAAGCCCATACATATTATTATAATAGTGGTCAAATGTATCTAACTGTACTTTATAATATAAATCTACAACAAACTCATCCGACCAATGAATTGTCATAAATAATGCCATTACAGCCACATTCATCCTGATATTTTGATCCGCAGGCTGAAAATAAAATTGCTGTGACAATCAGCAAAATTGCAAATTTCAGGTATTTCATAATTATTAATTTTTAGTTAATACTAAATTATATTGCCAAAATCAAGGTTCCGTTGATTTTAATAATATAATATTAAGTATTTTTTTGAAATATGTCAATTGTTATTTTTGTTTTTAATAAAAAGTTTATTGGTTCCTGCTAAAGTCTAAAACTTGCTTGATTGTTTGTTGTAAAAGTGGAATTTCAAAAATCGGTAGAGACTTCAGGAAGACCTGAAAAGTCGGGTTTTTTCACAAAAAAAAGCCGAGCCAGTGGACTCGGCTTTAGCACCCCCACGGGGACTCGAACCCCGGTCTCCAGACTGAGAATCTGGCATCCTAGGCCACTAGACGATGGGGGCGTCTTGTTTTGTCGCAGGCAAAAGTAGATAATTTTATTTTTTTGTGCAAGAGCTGTGGGTAAAATTTTTGTCTTTAGGCTGTATTTGATTGATTTTCTTGTGTTTGTGAAAGAAATTCTTGTGTCCGTGTCTTTATCTGGGATTTGATTTTTCGCTGACACTGGTTATCGCGGGCTATTAGTAGCGTGCTTATTGACATTGCAGCAAGCCAGATGTAGAATTTTATCTGGGTTCTTAAGTGTAAACCTGCAATTGCAAGTATTATTTCTTCTAGTGTGTATAAAAGCAGGGCTACCACGGCAAGCAGGTAGATGTTATCCCACCAACGCCGCACCTTGACACCGTTTTGGGTAATCCGCACAATATAGGGGTCGCTTTGTTCTAATACGATGATCTTGTTTTTGCGGATGCTCACGTTTGTATAAAAGCCTGATAGAAAGTCTGCCAGGCTCTGGAGACGGTCTGATTGCTTCATTTCCTGTTGTTTTTGTGTGCTCTGACTTTGTGCAGGAAAAAGTCACGTATCCTGTAGCTCATAGGTGAGCTATAGTCCATTCCTTCGGGATGCCATTGTAATGTGAGAATAAATTGCCTTGTAGTATCCACGGGCGCGCAAGCTTCTATTACTGAGTCGGCAGCGTATGCCATAACTTGTAAATTTTTGCCTACTTGTTTTACTGCCTGGTGATGGTTAGATCTTACCAGTCCGCTATCAACTTTTACTATGTTGTGTAGGTAAGAATCTGGTTTTATGTAAACCATGTGCATAGTGGCATGACCATCCTTGCGGTGCAGTGTGTCTGAGCCAATGTCCTGTGGTATGTCCACGATGAGTGAACCTCCCAATGCAACATTAATTATTTGATGTCCTCGGCAGATACCTAGCAAGGGTATTTTGTGCTCCACTGCATAGTTTATTAGCATAATCTCCAGGCTATCGCGATAGTCGTTGATTGTGCCGCAACGCTTTCTTTCCTCTGGTTTGCCGTAGAGTGCAGGGTTAATGTCTTCTCCCCCGGTTATTATGATTCCATCAGCTTGTTTTAGCAAAGAGAGGATACTATCGCGGTCGCGCATTCCGTAAACAGAAATTATGTTGATATTACTATCGCCCGACATTAACCAGTGGTGAAAAGCCTGGCTTTTGTATTCTTTAGATACGAGAATTAGAGGTCTGTCGTCTTGGTTGCATGAGATGAGCAGTAATATTGCTAGAATAAATGTCAGCGGTACAAGTCGTTTCATTTTATTGTGTTTTGTAAAATTGTGATTAAATTTAGAAAAAATATTTTAATGTTAAAAAATAAGGCTTATGTATAAGAAGCAACCAACACCAAGAGAGGTTTTTGTACTGGAAAAAATTGTCGAAGAGCGTGATACTGCCACAGCTTATGGTTCTGGAGGAGTGGATGTTTTTGCCACCCCAGCTATGATTTCTTTGATGGAGAATACATGTTTGCGTCTTATAGCTCCTTTTCTAGAGAATGGTTGGACTACTGTAGGTACAGAGGTGAGTGTTAAGCATATCAAAGCCACACCTGTGGGAATGAAAGTAAGGTGTAAAGCCCGTCTGGTGGAAGTAAGCGGGCCAAAGTTGAAATTCGAAGTAGAAGCTTTTGATGAGCAGGGAAAGATAGGATTTGGTACTCATAAGCGTTATGTTGTCAACCTGGAGCAATTTTTGAGAAATGTTTACAAAGAATGACACATGCTGGAGAAAATTCTAAACATAGGCATCAATCCCGGTGATAACCTTTATTGGCAGAAACGTAAGAGGTTTCTCAATAGTGTTGTGCTTTTTTCTATTGTCTTAGGGCTTTTCATGTCTTTGGTTAATGGAACAGTATATGCAATAGATGGTCATGGATTAGCTCCCTTTTGCCTTGATTTGTCTGTTAGTGTACTTTTGTTGTTGGTTTTTGTAGCGCATAGCAAACTTGGATATGGTTTTGCAGCTTGGTTGTATCTGATTTTAGTTGCTATCTTTATAACTGTTTTTTCTTTATTGGTTAAGCATGTTGATATTGAGTATTTTTTGCTCGTTTTAATGGTTTTCGGTTTTGCATTTTTTGATAGCTACACGAATATTATTATTTCGGGCCTAATAAATTTTGGGTTATTTGCTTTTGTCAAAGTTTTTGAGGAAAAGATTAGTTTCCCTTCATCTACCTTGGCTCTTATGCCTATGTCCCCTATTAATCCCAACCACATCATTATGTTTCTTGCTATGGCTTTGCTTGTGTGGACAATGAAAAGGGAGGCAATGCTTTCTGGCCAAATTATAAGAAAGCAAAACAATGAATTACTGAAGAAGAACAAGGAACTGAATTTGCAAAAACAAATGGTAGAGACATTATATAATAATTTGATTGATAGTATTGCTTATGCACAAAGAATTCAATTTTCGTTTTTTCCTTCTCGCCAACAGCTCAATGCCAGGTTAGGAGATTATGGATTGGTATTTTTACCCAAGGAAGGAATAAGTGGCGATTTTTATATGTTATACAGATTAGGAGAAGATGATGTTTTTGTGTTAGGTGATTGTACAGGACACGGTATGTCAGGTTCGCTTTTGTCAATAATGTTTATGGTTACTTTAAAACAAGTTTTTGAGAAAGCTAATATTAATGATTGGAGCCTTGTGGACATTCTAGAGAATATGCGTCGTGAGATAAAAGATGATCTACGCTACTTCTCACAAGAGAGGGCCGAAGGAGCAGATCTGGCGATTGTAAGAATATCCCGTGATAAGAAGAAATTGATATTTGCCGGTGCCAATATGGATATGTTCTTAATACGCAGTGGGGTTATGTATATTTTTAAGGGGATAAAGTCTCCTATTGGATTTTATTTCAAGGAGTTAGACTTTGAACAGGATGAATTCGAACTTGAGCCAGGCGATAGGATTGTATTGTTCACAGATGGAATGGTTGATCAGATAAGTCCTCAAGGCCGCCGTTTTTCTACTGCTAAATTCAAGAAAATCTTACTCGATACAGCAGAAATGAAGCCTTCTGAGCAGGCTAGTCTGTTGTTAGACAAGTTTTTAGAATGGAAAGGTGATTACCTCCAGACCGACGATGTGACAATGATTATTTTTGACGTCTAGTCTTCTAAGAATGATTGGTGAAAATTAACTAGATAGACTTGGTTTGTTGCTCGTGTGATGGCAGTATAGAGCCATCTTAGATATTCACGGTCGGCATTTTGGGGGGTGAAGTATGTTTGGTCAATGAATACAGTATGCCACTGCCCACCCTGGGCTTTATGACAGGTCACAGCATAGGCAAATTTTATCTGTAGCGCGTTGAAAAACTCATTTTTCTTAACCTTTAAAATCCGTTGATATGACGAAGGTAAATGTCCATAGTCTTCCATTACTTTGTTAAACAACTCCTTGTAGTCATCATACGGCATAGCGGGGGTGTCCATCATAAGAGTATCCAGGAGAACCAGGGCGTCTATCTGTGCACCATAATCTTGCAAATCCAGTCCCACGCGTGCAAAGTGGAGGTCATAAATATCATGAAAGGAATAAATAGCCGAGATGCGACCTATATCACCATTAGCAATAAATCCAGTACGGTTGTCTGTCCAGTAATAATTATTTTTAACCACCATAACCAAATCATCTACACTGATCATCTCCTCACGAAAGAGTATTTTGCTACGGATACCTGCGTTGTAGCGGTTGGCCATCTTGTTGGATCGCGTTATGACCAGGGTGTTTTCTAGACCAACCGTGTCGTATGCTTGTTCGAGTTTTTCGGTTAATTCCATTCCTGTTATTGCCACGAAATCGTCAAATCCACGTGTGCGGAATTTGGGTAATGCCTTTTCATCCTGTGGGTTGTCAATCATGTTGCGCAATAGGGTTGCGTTGTATAGTATGCCGCTATTTTCTGCCTGTCGTACTACTTGCGACAGATGCGACCGCATGATTTCGAAACCCATTGAATCGTAGTAATATGGGTCAAGGGCAGGAGACAGGTTTAGACCTACAGGTGGTAGCTGTGCTGTATCTCCCACGACAATGAGCTTGCAATTTTTGCCAGAATAAACGTATTCGAGCAAGTCATCGAGCAGGCGGCCAGATCCGAAAAAGTTATTTTCACCTTCCTGGTTGCTAATCATTGATGCCTCGTCTACGATAAACACAGTATTTTTTTGTTTATTTGGTGCTAACACAAATCCTGCAAAAAGATTGTTCGGGGACTTTGGCTTGTAAATTTTACGGTGTATAGTGAATGCTCTTTTGCGGGCATAACGTGATAGAACCTTGGCGGCCCGCCCCGTAGGGGCTAGCAATACAGTGTTGACACTGTATTGCTTTAGTGCGCGCACTAAGGCCGCCATGAGACTTGTCTTGCCTGTGCCTGCGTAGCCTGTGAGTATGAATACGTTTCGTCCGGATGAGTGTAGGAACTCTTCTATTTTGTCCAATGCCCGGACCTGATCTGTATTTGGAGTATATGGTAATAATTTGCGGACTATCTGGGTAAATTTCTCGGGCATAAATCTTAGAAGCTAATAGTTTCGTATCCAATGTATTTATTAATCAAGGCAGGAAATTGTGAAAGCAGTTCGGTTACATGTATGACATCGAGTTCTTCTAAGGCAGCTTGTAATTTTTCTGCATAAGCTCTAAGGTCATTAAGATTGAATTTATTTCCAATAGCTTGTATACGTTCAATAAAGCTCTTTATCATAACAAAAGATAAAGC
>JALWNS010000178.1 GCA_027083655.1 Bacteroidales bacterium
TTTCATACCGTTGCTATGTGATGAAAACTCCGGAGCATACATACATTGAAACGTCGCAAAACCTGCAGAAAAGTGTCCTGCCATGGTAGCATACACGCGGTATTCGAATACATAGCGCCCTTTGTCCATGTAATCAATAAAGAAATTGGCAGATGCATCACGTATTGACTGGTAATAGCCAATGCCTCCTTTCCATTTATAGCCGGATAATTGTTCCTTTGGCTCAAAGCTAGCAGGACGCATATCTTTCAGATGGACAAACTCCATTGGACGGCTCACTGTCAGTATGATACGCACCACTATTTCATCTCCTACTTTGATGGGCGCATTATTTGTGACCGGCACAAGATGCTCCCCGCGGGCGTCCCGTTTGAC
This sequence comes from Bacteroidales bacterium, assembly GCA_027083655.1. Classification (GTDB taxonomy): domain Bacteria; phylum Bacteroidota; class Bacteroidia; order Bacteroidales; family S143-33; genus S143-33. The sequence continues at coordinate 376 of JALWNS010000178.1, forward strand.
TAAGAAATATCTTCTCTCAACGGCGACGCCCGCATCAGCTGCCGTTACCTTGTCAATATCCTCAAAATATTGCCAGTAAGCTGCCCCCCACGAAGGATGATGATTGGGATTGGATACTGTGATAGTGCCCAGTTCAGGTGTTATTTGTTCATTAGTCCAGATTTTCTGGAAATAACCCGTGCCTGCTTCTGTTTTGGTTTGCCTGTCTGGGTATGTATGCCCGTCTATGGTAATTTTGACAGGTTTGTTCTCTGCTAGCCAGTTGTACCCTGTGAATACGAGGGCATAAACAGCCTCAGTTGTTGCCTTTGTTGTCTCCCAGCTATTGGTCTGCTTGTTTTTCAAGAGCCAGATTTTCATTTTTTCCACAAAAGCAGTGTCATGTTTTATTTTATCAAAGGCTTCTATTATCATGGCTTGTGTCTCGATAGGAGCCTGGTACCAGAACCAGCCTGGCTTGTTTTCTGCCCAGTAGATACCCATTTCTTTGTCTTCTAGAGCACGGTCGCGTATAGAAGCTAGAATATCATTAGCCACTTCTTTTTCTCCCAAGCCTGCAAGGGCAAGAGCACCAGTAGCCTGTGTGTATAGGTCGAAAGATGTCCAATATTTCTTCAGTTGGCCTAAGAAATAATTAAATGCTTCATCGTTGTTCAGGGGTACGTTATGGTACATGCTACGCATGTATAGATAATGCACAATTAACGGCGAAATATGTTTTTTGTCCAGATCATCTTTCTTATACCATTTTTTCAGTTCCTGGTAGTATTTTGTTAGCAGACGGTCAGTATAATGCACAGCAGAATAAAGGGATTTTTGGACTTTCCTGTCCTGCGAATAATCATACACCTCTTTGTCCCTGAGCCGGGCAAATCCTATGAGTATGTGCTGTGTGACGAACCAGCTACTGCGCATACCTGCAAACCATGGCCATCCTCCATCAGTATTCTGTCTCTCGAGTAGTTTGTTCAATACATCCTGTTTTTCATAAGCCATTTTGTTCAGGTCAAAGAGTAGCGATAGGCGGGCAGTATTCTCTGTTTCACTTTTGCCTTCGAGTAGCCATGGTGTCTCCTCAAGCACTATTTGTTTGAGGTGTTGCTTTTTCTCGAGAGGTGATGTCAGGGCTTGTGCTCCTTGCTGTTGCCATAACTGAAACACACGTTTTATTTGTGGATCTGAGTTGAGAATATAGCTAGCCAGAGCATTGGAGTAAAAACGGCTAAACATCTGCTCATTACACTCGTATGGATACTCCATCATGTATGGCAATGAGGTCAGTGCATACCATACGGGATTGGAATTAAATTCTAGCTGAAAACGATAGCTCTCAGCGGTTTTTGAAGTGTTGTTAACAAGCCGTTCAAACACAAAGGTCTTTTTCTCTTCCGGTCCCACTGGCATGGGCATTGTCTCAGTGACAAGCACACGGTTGTTGAGTACAGGAATAATATTTTGTTGTGCATCTGAATAATTATTTCCCAGGGCCATAACTGTTATTTCCAGCGGATCGAGTAAATCGTTAGCTATATTCACCTCCCATGTAATTGACCTTGATGAAGCTGGAGGTATGGATACGCTCTGTATTTGATTATTTGCAATAAAATTTTGCGAGAGGTCAACCTGTGATGAAGCATTCTTTATCAGGAGCTTGACTTTAACGTTTTGATTTGCCTCAGTGTTGTTGACAATCTTTGTTGTGAAATACAATTTATCCCCCTGGCGCACAAAGCGGGGAATATTTGGATAAACCATTAAAGGCTTGACAGTTAGTATTTCCCTTGTTGCAAGAGCGTAATCAACCGAAGGAGTATTGGCGAAGAGTTGCAATTTCCATTTTGTCAATGCGTCTGGTATGTGGAAACTAATAGTAGCATTACCATTAGTATCTGTTTGAATATCAGGATAGAAAAAGACAGTTTCGCGCAAATCCCCTCTTATCTGTATATCTTCAAATTCTGGTTCTTCTTGAGCAACTGCAACGTCAGCTGCGGCTTTCCTTTCCCCCTCAGGCAATTCCTTGGCCATAGTAGGAGCTGTTAGCGGTTGAAATTTTCCTTTACGTGGTATATGGTATGGATAACCATAAAACCGGAACCTGTACCAATCAAAACGGGGATAAGTAAAGGAAACAGTCCTGTAAGCCGGTCTATTAGGCCCTACTTCCCAGGAATTGACTGTTTGGTTTATCTGCAAAAGAGTGAATGAATACAAAATATTCTTAACGTAATACAGGGAGAAAGACCAATTATTCTGAGCAAACGCATCGAGTGATGCATCATAGGCAGAAGCAAGGATATTGGCAACAACAGGCTTGCCTTGATGGTCAGTGATTTTAACTTTAAAGCTTATGTCGCTACCTGGAGCTATTTTCTCAGGTAGATCGCTTATCTGGATATTAAGCTTTTTCTCGGGGAAGAGTACAGGTACCACTATTTGACTGGAATATGCCCTGCCATGACTTACCAGTAGGATATTAACTGCCAGGCCGCCCTGCATATCTTTTGTCAAAGGTATTGAAATGACTGCCTGACCCTGGTTGAGCTTGAGATACTTTTCTTCTAATATATTGTCGTTCCATGTAATCTGGTAAAAAATATGTGCATGCTTCCACCCTGTACCGACTAATATTTTTGCAGTCTGTCCAGGATAGTATTTTTCACCCACTAAATGTGTATAGAACGGTACGGGACCCAGAGCCTTACTTTGATTTATGTCATAGGCGTAAACAATTTGTTTCTGACTTACCTGCTCTCCTGTCTTTGGATCTGTTATAGTTGTAATGACTTTGTAAACACCCTGGGCAGGTAATCTGACTTTAATTTTTTCTCCGCTATAGACTGCCCCTTTTTGAATGATTTTAGCCTCTTCCCAGTTCTCAGGGTCGCTCTCATCCTTATATTCGTGATAAGGCAAGAGTTGTGTCCATTGATCCTTGCTATATATAGGTTGGTCTGGCCGGTCCCAAAGGCGATTCAACAGGGGATGGGCAGCCGGTGCCTTTAGTTGTACAATTTTGTATTGAGCCTGGATGCCTGTTAATTCTTTTTCCTGTATGTTTTTAATGTTAATGCTAAAATCATTGTCCTGTGTGATGTCGATCCATTTGTTAATATTGATTTTAACAAAAGCAGATTGTTTGCTCACACGGAATTGTGTTTTAGCCGAGTGTGTCTCGCCGTTTTTATCTGTTATTTTAGCCTCGACAATGTATTCGACAATTTTTCCATTTTCCTGCAGTTCGTCTGTTTGCACTGGTATAATGAATTGTCCATTTGCGTCGGTTTTTGTTGTACCAGACCCTTCGACATAAAACTGAGGGCTATTCCACCACCAGTACCAGAAATATCCAACACGTTTTTTTACCTGGTATTCCACCCTGGCATTATCAAGAGGCACTCCATTGTAATTGATGGCGTGTCCAGATAAAATGACCTGTTCTCCTGCAGTGTAAGCTTTGTCCAGTGTGTCGAATTTTACATAAAATTGGGGCCGTTTGTATTCTTCTACCCTAAATGTAGTAGCAACCAGAGAGCCTATTTCCATCCGCCACAGGCCAGTTGCACGGCCTTGTGGTATAACGAATTGACCGCTAAATCCTCCGAAACTATTAGTCTGTGCTGTGATTTTCTCAACCAGCGTGCGGTTGATGTCATAAAATTCAATGTTTAATGTGTAGTTTTCCAGAGCTTTGAAATGCTCACGGTGGTCAGTTTCATAGACTAAGCCTTTGAAAAATACAGTTTGACCTGGCCGGTAAATTTTTCTGTCGAGAAAAACTACAACCTGCTTGTCTGTATTATGCGAAGTAGGGTTAGTTCTATAGCCTGATGTTTGTATTCGTAATTCTGATTCTCCGTGACGGGCAATGATAGTATAGTTTGTCCAAGTATAAGAAGATGGTAGTTCAATTTCTGCTATTCCTTGATTATTGCATTGTATTTGTTGTTCTCTTTTTTGTCGCCTGAATTCTTTAGTTACTATTAATTTAAGTCCAGCCAGAGGTTTACCTGAAAGTCTGTCTGTGGCTATTATGCGTAGCTTCGAGGATGTTTTCTCGGTTGTCAGGTTGATGTCAGCGATATTAACGAGAGCAAAGTCAATTACGTCTTTGCCTTGTTCGAATTTTTCTCCCAGGCTAATTAAAATGGCATATTTCCCTGGCTTTAATCCGTGTAATACTATCTCAGTGTTATGAGTGTAAAAATCATTGGGGTTATTGAGTTTTATTTTTCTGGTATAAATGTAATCCTCTGATATAATACGGCTTAGCTTGTGATTGATATTTTGATCAGAGTAAAAAATGTTTTCGTTTATCTTGTAAATTCTTAAAAATACACTATCAACGTTTTTGTAGCTTATAAGGACTGGAAAATCTGTATCTGGAGCTAGTGGAGATTCTAAAGTTAAATTAATTTCTTTTTCTTTGATGCTATTTAGCAAGGCTTGCGCATGTGTGATTGCTTCTTGTGTAATAGGGTTAGGTTGATATTTGGCGAGCAGTTTCTCAAGAATAGCATAAGCTTTGGTTAGATAATCTGTTTTTGTAGAATCATTAGCGTCTGCATTGTCGTAGTAATATTTAGCTTCTAGGTAATATGCCATGGAGGTCCGTTGTGCCTGTGGATATAATGTTTGTGCTTTGCGCAGAGCTATGAGGTATAAGTGGTCTTTGTCTTTGCCTTTAAAGTTTTGATAGACATATTGCAACCTGCTAATATAAGCATCTACTAAGGCTTCTTTGTGTTTGTCATAGAGGTGGGTTTGCTCGATTTTTTGGTAAATTCTTAAAACATTATACTCACTCGAAAGGGTATCAAGGGTGCTAAAGTGTATTTTAGTGAAATCTTGTGGGGGTAAAAAATAAACAGGCTCGTCAATACTAAAATAGTTTACAGGTTTTGTTAAATTAAGTTTGTTGTCTTTGTAAAAGTCCAATATCCAGTAAGCTACCAGGTCAAGTACTGTTGGTCTTAGCTCTGAAGGAGCTGTTCCTTTTGAAAATAACAGGTTAAAAGATTGGGCCTTATAATCTTTCAAAAGGTCAACATTATTT
>JALWNS010000179.1 GCA_027083655.1 Bacteroidales bacterium
TTACCACAGACTTTTCGAGACTGGGAAGAATCTTTCGCTCGTTATGACCAGGAAATGAGAGATAGCCAGGCTTCTGAGAAAGATAAGATTGGGCTTATGCAGTTTGCAGCAGGTGAATTATTAAAAAATAATGATTACCAGGGTGCTAAAAATTTCCTACAACGTGCCCTTATGATTGCAAAGAAAATAGAAGATGCTATTTCTCAGGCAGAAATTCTCAATACTTTGGCACAAATATTCTATGGAGAGCAAAAATTAGAGGATGCCCTGCTTTATTTGGAACAAGCACTGGAGATATTCAAAAGCGAAAGGGGGGAAAACTCTCCCGAAGTTATTGATATGTATAATAATCTGGCAATCATTTATGAAGCAATGGGAGATTTTGATGAAGCAGTGCGTATGATGATGGAGAATATCAAACGCGTCAGAGAGTCTGACCAGTTCGATGACCTTTACCTGGCTACTTCTTACAATAACCTGGCCGGTATTTTCTGGTCACGCCAGCAACCACAGAATGCACTGGAATACCTCTCCAAGGCTAAGGAAATTAAAGAGAAGCTCTTAGACCCGGATGATCCACAGCTGGCAGAGATTTACAACAATTTAGCCTTGATAAACCTTAGTCTGAATAACCTCGAACATGCAGAGCATTACCAACTTCGAGCTAATAAAATAATTGGGAAAAACGACCCTGATAGCCACCAGATGGTTACTGGACTGCGCAACCTGGCTTTGATTTACGAAAGAAAAGGCATGACAATAGAGGCGCTCAAATTGTTAAACGATGCTCTGAAGCTGCTAAAAAAATTATTCCCATACGGACATCCCGAAATAGATGAAGCTGAGCAAATTCGTCAGGAGTGGGAAAAAAGATTATAAGCACACATGGTGAGTACTAAGAAATTTTTTTATACAAACCCTAAAATAATTTTCTATGTTCACATCACTAAGCAAAGTAAACAAAGGCGTAGAGATACGCGCAGGTCTCACGACATTTCTTGCTATGGTTTATATTGTGCCAGTCAATGCCTTTATAATGTCCCAAGCAGGTATGCCGTATGATGCGCTTATCACTGCTACTGCTCTGGTGACGCTCATAGCTACTGTGTTTAATGGGCTGTGGTCTAATACTCCTATAGCTATGAGCGTCGGTATGGGACTGAATGCTTATTTCACCTTTGGACTGGTAAAAGGTATGGGCATACCATGGCAGACTGCACTGGGTATAGTGTTTATTTCCGGTGCTGTATTTCTTCTTTTGTCTTTGACAAAATTCCGTGTTTGGGTGTTGCAGAGTGTGCCTGTTGACCTGCGCCGCGCTATTAGTGCAGGTATAGGTGCTTTTATTGCTTTCATTGGACTAAAAGGCATGGGACTCGTTGTTGATGACCAGGCAACACTAGTTTCTCTTGGTAATCTGTCTGACCCTAATGTATTGCTTGGTATTTTTGGTTTTATTCTGGCTGCAGTGCTTTATGTCTGGCGCGTGAAAGGTGCTTTTATCATCTCAATTCTAGCAACATCAGTCATAGCATGGATTTTTGGCCTGGGACATCTGCCTGAGGCTTTGGTGTCAAAGCCAGCTTCCATATCTCCCATTGCTTTTAAGCTTGACGTGGCTTCGGCTCTAAAACTTAGTCTGGTGCCTGTAATATTGACTTTTTTGATTACAGATATGTTTGACTCAGTGGGGACGCTGGCCGGCGTCGGTCTGAGAGCAGGGCTTTTCAAAGACGATTCGCGCGAGCTACAACGCACTCTCGAGGCTGACGCTGTGGCTACTGTGGTCGGTTCGTTGATGGGTACATCGACAACAACCTCGTTCATTGAGAGTGCAGCAGGCGTAGAAGAAGGAGGACGGACAGGCCTGACCGCGGTTGTTACGGGCTTATTGTTCCTTTTGCCTATATTCTTCTTACCTGTGTTCCGCGCTATTCCTGCAAATGCTGTTAATCCAATTCTGGTTATGGTCGGTGTGTTGATGTTTAGCGAGCTAGGAAAAATAAATTTTGCAGATCCGGCAGTGCTTATAGCATCTTTTCTGACGGTCTTGCTTATGCCTTTGACTTATTCTATTACACTTGGTCTGTCTGCTGGTTTTGTAATGTATCTGTTAGTGCTTGTAATACAACGCCGTTGGAAGGATATTAATCTTGGTGTGATTACCCTGGCTATCATAGGTTTACTGGCTTTTATTTTCTCATGATTTTTTGAAATGTCGCTATTTTTTGTCTAATAATTTTTCAATATTGCAGTGAAAAACGATTTATCTCGTAGCCATGAAGGTTAATCTATTTGTGCCATGCTTCATAGACCAGTTTTATCCTGAAGTAGCACAGGCAACAGTCAAGATACTGAACAAAGTTGGTGTTGAAATAATTTATGACAGGCGACAGACTTGTTGCGGGCAGCCTGCATTCAACTCTGGTTATTGGAAAGAGACGCTGCGTGCTGCCCGCCATTTCCTTGATGTATTTGACAATGGCTTGCCTGTTGTGGCGCCTTCTGCTTCGTGTACTGGTTTTATCAGGAGAAACTACCACAAGCTTTCGGATGATAGTCTTTATCAGCAAAGAGTGACAGACTTGAAAAAAAGAATTTTTGAGCTAACAGATTTTTTGGTTAATCATCTGGGTATCACAGATCTGGGAGCAGAGTTTAATGCCAGGGTGACCTACCATGATGCTTGCACTGCCCTGAGGGAATACGGTATAAAGGAAGAACCACGTAAACTTCTGGCTAATGTCAGGGGACTGGAGCTGGTAGAGATGGATAGGGCAGACCAGTGCTGTGGCTTTGGTGGTACATTTGCGGCTAAGTTCCAGCCAATTTCTGTAGCTATGGTACAACAAAAAGTAGAGAGTGCACTCAAGACAGGTGCACAATATATTGTCTCAACAGAGGCTTCTTGCTTCCTCAACATTGGCGGCTACATAAAAAAGCAAGGTTTACCCATACAGACGATCCACATAGCCGAGATTCTGGCTAGTTTTGACTGAAGCACTATGGATAATTTCTAAAAGAAACAAGCTTTAGTTTTGCGGCAAATCAACTACCTCTTTTCTGCATCACTTCCGCAGTAAGCAAGCGGCGAGCGCCTTATCCACCACCGCAAGCGCCTTTTCCCTCCACTGCAAGTGTGCGACGGACACCCTTCCCCTCCAGTGCAAGCGTGCTGTAAGCACCTTGCAGTGATTACCAACTGCCTAGTTTCCCCGGCAGCCAGGACCGCATTTATCTGAAGACACCTTGTTGTTAACATTTGTTCCGTGCCTCATAATCCTAGTTTCATGCCGCCTAGGTCCCTTTCCCCCTACCGCTGCAAGCGTGCCGTAGGCACCTTGCAGTGAGCATCTGTAGCCATGTCTGCCCTGAAGCCACGAGCGCATTTATCTAAAGGTACCTTGCAGTGAGCTTTGTTTGTTAGTTGTCGTCAAAGGACTAGACGTTTCCACCGCAAGCGCCTTTCCCCTCCGCTGCAAGCGTGCCGTAGGCACCTTGCAGTGAGCATCTGTAGCCATGTCAGCCCAGAAGCCATGAGCGTATTTATCTAAAGTCACCTTGCAGTGATTACCAACCGCCCGCTCTCCCCTGAAACTACCTATAGATCCATTCACAAGCATGTAGCAATGTAAAATTTGTCTAGCTAATATTTCATGTCATGTTATTCTTGTTTGTAATAAAAATTATAATTTCGCCTCTTCAAATTTAAAATCCTGGTATAATGTCAATAATACTGCGCATCATAAACAACCGTAATTTCCTTTTAATAGCATCGCTGGTTCTAGGGCTGGCCATAGGCAAAGGAGCCCAGGTGCTTAAGCCCTTTGTTTTGCCTATTCTGGCAGTGGTGATGTTGTTTTCTTCCACATCATTCAAGTTAGCGTCCTTGCTAAATTACCGCAAATCAATTCGTATAATTGTGGTAAGCTTTATACTCAATTTTGTTGTGTTTGGGATAATTTTGCTTTCATCTTCACATCTGTTATTCACAGACCATGATCTATTAGCCGGTTTTGTGGTTATTGCAGCTACTCCTCCAGGTGTTGCGATTATTCCTTTTACTGTTATGTACAAGGGTGATGTTAATTATTCTACGATTGGTGTGCTTGGATCATATTTGCTTGCTATCATTGTATCTCCGCTATTGATCCAGGTTTTCGTACCTGAGGCATCTATAGATCCATGGAAGATTGTTATAATCATGCTTGAGGTTGTCCTGATACCTCTAATTCTTTCACGTATTTTGTTGTGGAAGAAGATTTTTCCTGTGGTGGAGAAAATACGGGGCAAGGTGGTCAACTGGGGTTTTGCAATGATAGTATATACCATCATTGGCCTTAACCGCACAGTGATTTTTTCTGACCTTGAGCTTTTGATCAAAGTTTCACTTGTATTTCTGTTAACAATGTTTGTCCCTGGCCTGGTTTATGAGTTAATGTTCCGCAAATCCGTTAGATACGAGCGCCGTGTGTCTCACAGTTTGATGCTTACCATCAAGAGCTCAGGCTTTGCAGCAGGAACGGCCCTGGCATTGTTTGGACCAGAAGCAGCTTTGCCTGCGGCTTTCCTGGCTGTGTTCGTCCTGCTTTACTTGATAATAGCTGGATTGGTGTACAATCATTAACCAGGCAGAATCAGTCTAGCCATTCTATCTGGACCCCCAGCCTCTGGTTAATGGGCAGAATGAAATGTTTGCCCCTGATTGTTAGATACATGTTACCTTTGGCATAAAAACAAATGTCTTCTTCAATAGACTGTCCTAGTAGGCTTATAGCCATATTAAGGTTGTCCAGGGACACAGCAAAAGGCAAATCAACATGTGAAAACTCACTGACATGGTGTGGGCCAATCAAGACACTGCCCACGCTGTGGTCGTACCTGTCAAAAACTGTTAGCCGTACAGAATCAATATTGTACTCCAGTGGAAAATCATTTTTCAAGGTTAGCACAACTCTTAGCCGGCTTTTGAAGTGGTCAATGTAATCAATCTTCAAAGAGCTAATTGCAATGAGCTGCTCAATGTTATGTGTGTTTATACTGGCTCTGAGGAAGTCTTCTGGCTTTAGCCACAGTGTTTTAATGTAAAAGACAGGTAAGACGGGCAAAATGTCCATATCTGCTTTTATCAAAAAAGTGACTGGCACAGAGTCCAGCTGTTTCTGACTGTACAGTATCGGCTTAAAGTTCCTGTAGCAGATGATCACGGGCTCCTGTGTGAGTAGTACAGTGTCCCGGGCAGGAATGGCCAGCGGTTCTTCAATCCCGCCTTTGCCGAGGTATTTTCCTCGGACATAAGCTTTATATTTAAGCCCGTCAATCCTGAAACCGAAAAAATTAGGATTGAAAACACGTGCATCTACACGTGCTTGTAGCCTCTGCCCTGTGTTTTTTTCTATAGTGAAATTATCAATGCT
>JALWNS010000180.1 GCA_027083655.1 Bacteroidales bacterium
CGTCATGCCTGTCGAGTATTTTGAATCTAATGGGCACAATTTCTTCTTTGAGGAAAGCAACCTGGCTCTCAAGCTGTTTTATTTTTTTCTCTTGCATGGTGGTAGCACAATATATGCCAACGATAAGTAGCAAAAAGGTGCCGATCCCTATAATTGAATAGACTAATTTCTTGTTCATGACAGCTTTATGTTTGTGTTTTATCCAAATTTAAAAAATTTTCAGTTAAATAATTCCACAGTTGGTCTTTTTCTTTTGGATCAAACCAGACAATATCCCTATAGCGTCTAAACCACGAAAGCTGCCGCCTTGCATATTTGCGTGTATTTCGCTGAATAAGGTCAATTGCTTGTTCGAGTGTTAACTTTCCATCCAGGTAGTCAAATATTTCTTTGTAGCCCACTGTTTTCAAAGCTGTGAGTTCGCGATAAGGTTTTAATTGGCTTACTTCTTCTACAAGGCCGTGATCAATCATTTTTAACACACGGTTGTTTATCCTCTCGTATAGCTCTTCTCGCGGCCGGTCTAGACCAATAATAATAGTTCTGAAAGGGCGCTTTTTCTTCTGACCATGCAGAAAAGAGCTATATGGCTGGTTTGCCTGTATCGTTACTTCCAGTGCCTTGAGTAAACGCATGGGATTTTTTAAGTCTGCCTGATCATAATACATGGGATCAAGCAGTTTTACAAGATTTTGTAATTTTTCCAGGCCTTCCTGCCTGTACCATAATGCCAGCTGGTGGCGTATTGAAGGCAGTACCGTTGGTATATCATCTATTCCGCGGATTATTGCATCTATATAAAGACCTGAACCGCCAACAACGATAAGATTATCGTAACTTTCAAATAGTCTGTTTATCAGTTCCAGTGCTTCGTATTCATATTTGCTAGCATTGTAATATTCTGTGACAGATTTTGTTGCGATAAAATGGTGCTTTACTTCATTGAGCTCCTGGTCCGAAGGACGTGCGACCCCAATCTTCATTTCTTTATAGATCTGTCTAGAATCAGCTGATATAATCTGGGTGCCTAATTTTTTCGCTAGCCAAATGGCTATTTCTGTCTTACCTACTGCAGTTGGACCTCCAATAATTATAAGGTTTTTCATGATGGGATAATTCTTTTGGCAATTTTTTCTTTAATGTCAATCTTACCAGGCAGTTTCACACCTATTTCGTATTGCGAGGACTTAGAGATAAATGTGTTGTAATAAGACAAGATAAGATTAGTGAGAGGAATAGCCAAAAGAAGGCCGACAAGACCGAGAATTTTACCCCAGACAGACAAAGAAAGCAGAATAATAACAGGGCTCATACCAGTAGCATCGCCCATAATTTTGGGTGTAAGGATAGAGTCCTGGATCATTTGTACAATTGCAAAAACTGCCAGTGTCATAGCCAGTATTACCCAAAAGTTCTGGCCCGTTTCAAGTGATTTTATCAGTGCAAGGAAAAATGCAGGTATAAGGGCGATATTTTGGAGGTATGGCACCATGTTTAACAAACCGATAAATAATCCTAGCAAGATACCCAGAGGCAATCCAATAATAGAGAAACCAATAGCAAATAATACGCCCACAATTGATGCTATAGCAGCCTGTGCACGGAAGTATGTATTCATAGCTTTCTCAAAATTCTTAAAAAAATCTATCACACTACGGCGATAGCGCTGTGGTATAAGGGCTTTCCATTCTTCCAATACACGGTTGTAGTCTTTTAGCAGAAAAACAAGATATAGCAGGACAATGAAAAAACCTACTATTCCAATAATTATACTCAGGGTACTTGAGAATATTGCTCCTAAATGTGGTGCTATCTCTTGCCACATTTGTTTGAGGTATCTGTTAACTTCTTCAGAATTAAGTAATTCCTGCCAGTTGTTACTCTCGAGGAAACGTGCTACATCATCGCTTAGCTTACCAGGAAGATATTTGATAAGTTCGTGTTGTATACCCTGTTGACTGATAAGCTTATTGAGCATTATACCAAGGCTCTGTATTTCTTTACTCATCATTGGAATGATAATCATAAAGATACCCACCGTTGCCGACAAAACAATGGTTAAGGCAATTAAAACTGCAGTGATACGGGATTTAACGAAACGCTGTATCCAGTTGACAAAAGGGTTCATCATGTATGCAAGAATCAGTGCTATAAAGAAGGGGAGTAGCACGTCACTTAAATAGTCTATAATCCACAGTACCCCCAGAAAGAAGGCAATTGTTATCAATATTCTAACAACACGGTCAAAAGTAAAAGGTCTTTCAAAAAAATCCATGATAGCAGTTTTTTTATAGGTTATTTGTAAGCTATAGCGGCATATCCTACCCAGTGGCGGATATTTGCAGGTGCAGTAGTTCCCATTCCCAGATCTTCAACCTTGAGAGTTGGATGATCTATGCTAGTAGCATAGTCTAACAGAACGCCATTTAGATTCTGGTTAAGCATCTGGCTTAGGTAATATGCAGTTAACAATCCCATTGGAACACTATAACGTCCACACCATGTCCATTTGTATTCTTTGTAGTTAGTATCTTGTACTGTGTATTGTGTGAATAGCTTAATCTTTTGAGGTGTAATCTCTCCTGTTAGCGTTGAAATAATTTCGTGTTCATGTTTTATAGCTTTTCTATATCCGGCGCTATCTGCACCATAATAAGCAAAATTTTTACCACCCCATTGTTGATCACCATAATGTACTGCATCTGTACTAATTATAATAGCCAGATCTTTGCCCAATTGGAGGTTATGTTTTTTCATTATGGTAGCGATGGCATTGGCTAATTTGGGTGCGATTTCTTGCATTCTGTCATAGGACATGTATGGAACGAGTATAGGGACAATTTCAATATCAGGGCCAATAAATTTTTGCAAAAATGGTAAAAATGCTTCGATAGAGTGTTCGATTGCCATCATTGAATCGTTGATAGTGTATGTACTTTGGGGTAATAAAGCAATTATTTCGTCTCTCAATGGTGAGATTTTTATATCACCAAAGGCACCTTTCCAGTAGTCAAATGTCCCGAATATTAGTGAATCCTGTAAGCCAAGCTTCCAGGCTTTGTGGGCTACACCAAAAATTATAAGTTTTTTGGCTTTAATATTTCTCAGGAGTAGTGGATATAGATATGAGGCGTAGGCATGGTCATCATGGGGAGATATTACAACTTTCCATGCAGTTTCGGATGTGATACCCAGACTATCGATAATATGATCGATACCGCTTCCAAAAAGCCGGTCAATCCTAACTAAAACAGAGTCTACCTGCCAGGCTTTGTGTGCAAATCCGACAGTATCTACAAAGTCTCGAATTTTAGTTGTTTCTGGTATATTATTGTGGCAGGCAGAGATAAACATTAATAAAAATGCAATGATTCCCAGTTTTTTCATCACAAGCAAATTTTGAAAAAAATTTGTTAACTAATTTAAAAAATATTAATTTAAAAGCTACAAAACTACTGAGAAAAACTTTTAATATGCAAAGAATAGTTCTAGAATATCTTTTTCATACAAGTCCAAGTATTTTGTTCGAGCAGATTAGCACTCCCTATGGACTGATGGGTTGGTTTGCCCAAGATGTAAATGTTAATGGCAATATTTTTATGTTTAAATGGGGGGATTTCCGTATGGATGCTAAGGTTATAGTTAGACCTAATGATTATTATGTCCGTTTCGATTGGTTGGACGAGCCTGAACCAAAGTATACGGAAATTAAGCTGGAGTATAATAGACTTAGCAAAGATACTTCGATGAAGGTTATAGATTTTGCCGATGAAACAGAGGAAGACCAAGATGATCTAATAAGGCTTTGGGATGAAAGCATCAAACGGTTGAAACTGAGATTGGGGCTACCTCCTAAAGTGGTACGCTAACTATCTGGTATTTCGTTGATAATTTTATCTATGCCACTGGTATTACTTAATCTGTAGATTGCAGTGCCTTGCTCGTCAAAAGATATTTCCACTACATTAATTGTTATCAAGTCTACTAACATATCTTCTACTACTCTCGAATCTAGTCCTGTAATGCTTCTAAGCTTACTAAAAGTTATGTATTCGTGTGAGGATAAGAATTTTAACAAAAAATCTTCCTTTCTTTTAAACTGGATGCTAATAGGCTGGCGGTTTGGATTTTCGAGGTTTTTCCATACTCTTATCATCACTGTATTTGCTACAAAGTTTTTGTCATTTACCCTAATATACGCCCTCCATCGTCCCTGGTCATCTTTAGCGTAATGGGGTCTTTTTTTACTTTTTGGGATGGTAACTTCGAGGACAGATTTCTTACCTATTTGCCAAGTTGTGAAATAATAGTCAATAGCAGGACGGCAGTATAATTTGGCTGCCCCCTGTATCATGTATAGCTCTTCTTCGCTCCGGACGCCTGCGATGCGGCCATTATCCTTAACCCCGATAAGGAGCTTACCACCATCTGTATTAGCAAATGCCACAAGGCTTCTAGCAATTTTACTATAATCCGACACTTCAAATTTAAAATCCAAATGGAGGCCTTCTTTTTCTGCTATGAGGTCTTTTAGGTATTTCGGAATTTTTTCTGCCATTTTTAATAAACCATTGACAAACCTGCTAACAAAGGATCTATAATTACTTTTTTCTGTGCTATGTTATCTTTGTTTGCCCTAATGACAATATCATCTTTTACTGGTTTTATGACAAAGTCTACTTTTGCCCAGTCTAAACGGTTTGCCGATACAAAAATCACATCCCTATCTGTATAATTCTGTAGAATCAAAGAAAGATTTGCATTTTTTTTGGGTGGAATATAGATCAAATTAACAAAAGGGGAATTCAGATGATTAATAAAAACAACATTGACACTTAGTCCATGGATCTTTTTATTGCTAAAATATTGGTTGAGTAAGTACTGTGTGTTGTAGTCAGTAACTCCAATAATGAAATTGTCAGAATAACTGGGCCAGAAGATCATTTTACTAATGTTTAATAAGTAATCCCCTACGATATGGATATTTAATTTTTGGTTTTGGGCAACAGGTTGGTCAAAAGCAAGGCTATCTGCCAACGCTGCCAGCGAGTCCTGTTTTGTAATGGTATCATTCGTTGTTGTCTGCGAAAATGAGATGCTTACCTCAAAAGTAAACAAGGCTATTAATATGATAGACAGTTTTTTCATAGCTCTATGATTGTTTAGTTTCAGATTCAAATTTATGTACTTTTGGGCAGTTTTGAAAATAACTTTTTTCTAAGGTTTTTGTATTGGAGAATAGAAGTTGTGTAGCAAAAAATGTTAAGAACTAATGAATTTGGGAAAAAAATATTAACTTTGTTAAATGAACTTTTTAAAAAATAGCCGTTATGAGTAAAACTAAGGTTCTTTTTATAATGCAAGAGATCATGCCCTATGTTCCTGAGACCTATATGTCGCGTCTGGGAAGAGTTTTA
>JALWNS010000181.1 GCA_027083655.1 Bacteroidales bacterium
AGTTAATGGTACTTAAAAGGTTTACTTTCATAATATTATTCACTATTCTAGCCCTGTATGCACAAGCACAGACAGTAAGTAATCAGATACAGGCTTTTAAAACAAGGATAAATCAGACAACTTCCCCGTCTTTAAAGGCACAATATTTAATTAAACTAGGTAGTCTTTATCAGCAGGTTGATTCTGTTGATCAAGCAATTTATTCATTTGAGCAGGCATTGGAGTTAATAGGGCATACCCGTAATTATCCTTTGTTGTACCAGATTAATAGTTTTTTGGGAGTTTTGTATTCAGAAAAGTCGGATTATGCCCAGGCAGAAAAATATTTTTCACAAGCAGTAGTTTATGCACGTAAATTAGGCAGTAAAAATAGAATAAGCCAGGCATTGCTAAACCTGGGTAATGCGCAGAGGGAGTTGGGTAAGTATCAACAAGCTATTGCCACCTATGAAGATGCTCTGAGCATAGCTTTTGACCAGAATGACCTACAGCTAATAAAACAGGCATATACGTATATGGCTTTGTGTTATAAGGCACTGGGAGATAATGACAGGTATGTCAAATATTTTAACCTTTCGGTTGCAATAGACAAGAAGTTAAAGGAGGAAATAATAAGGCAAAAGGAGGAGGAAGCTAGACAACAAAGGGAAATTGCCCAACAAAAGGAATTAATGTTAGAGTTGCAACGTTATCAAATGAAGAATGTGCAAGATTCACTTAGACGTGTACGCCTGCAAAATGAGCAGAATAAAATGCGTATTGCATTATTGGAAAAAGAAGCACAATTGAAAGAGCTTCAGATGCGCCAGAGGGAAGCAGAGCTTAAGAAAAAAGAGGCTGAGCAGAGGGTCGCCAGGATTATAATTATATCGATGTCGTTGCTTATCTTTTTGTTTTTAGTAGCAGGTGTAATTGTATATATGCAATATCGTGTGATAAAGAGGAAGAACAAGGAACTTGACCAGTTAAATAAGAAGTTATTGAAGACAAACGAAGAGCTAGAGCATATGAATGAAGTTATTAGAGAGAAAAACCTGCAATTGGCCAAGGCTAAAAAGCAAATTGAGGATAGTATTGAATATGCAAGTAAAATCCAGAAGGCTATCTTGCCATCAACAGCAGCTATAAAGGAGAATTTTCCAGAGGGTGAATTTATCTTATATTTACCTCGTGATGTTGTATCTGGTGACTTTTATTGGTTCAGTAATCAGGGCGAGTACAAATTCCTGGCTTTGGTAGATTGTACAGGTCATAGTGTGCCAGGAGCGTTTATGTCATTGATAGGTAATACTTTGCTTAATGAAATTGTTAACTCTAGACATATTTATGATCCTTCTATTATTTTGAGGGAGTTGCATTATAATCTGGTTAAGCTACTTCACAAAAACATAGAAAAGAGTGATGAGGAAGTACATGACGGTATGGATATAGCAATGTTGCGTTTTGAACCACGTAAGAATGAGTTGATCTTTGCCTCAGCCAACCAACCGTTATTCCTTGTATATCAAGATGGACGCCTTGAGCAGGTTGATGGTGATATTTTCTCTATTGGTGGTTACTTTGGCCAGTTTGATATACAGTTTAAGAATATAATTTTACCGTTGGAAGAAGGCACAAATATTTATTTGACATCGGACGGATATTTTGACCAGTTTAATGGAGAGACAAAAGAGAAATTTACACGTAAACGCTTTGTTGAGCTATTGAAAAAGATATACACCCTACCATTTAATGTCCAGCTGACGAAAGTGTTGAATACATTTGAAGAATGGAAAGGAGGGTACCGTCAGGTGGACGATGTCCTTGTTATAGGATTGCGTTATAGTTACAAGGCATTAAAGAAAAATAAAATAAAATACCATGAGGAAGAAGGCATTAGTAACAGGGGCTAGTGCAGGTATTGGCCGGGCTACGGCTTATATGCTAGCACGTAATGGGTATGATGTTATTATTACAGGCAGGCGTGAAGATAGATTAAAAGAAATAAAGCACGATCTTGAGAAGCAATACGGTGTAGATGTTTATGTGCTTGTTTTTGATATTAGACTGAAAAAGGAAGTGGAGAAAGCATGGAATTCACTCCCAGAGGAATGGAGAATGTTAGATGTATTGGTTAATAATGCAGGCCTTGCCGCAGGGTTGGATTATTTTTACGAAGGTGATGTAGAGGATTGGGAGACAATGATTGATACGAATATCAAAGGTTTGTTGTATATTTCCCGCCTGGTTATGCCTGTGATGAAAGAGCGTAAGAGTGGTCATATTGTAAATTTAAGTTCCATTGCAGGAAAGGAAGTTTACCAGAGGGGGAATGTTTATTGTGCTACAAAGCATGCAGTAGAGGCTATAACGAAGGGAATGCGAATAGACCTGTTGCCTTATAATGTAAAAGTAAGTTCAGTTAGCCCGGGTATGGTGGAGACAGAGTTTTCTATTGTCAGGTTTAAAGGAGATGAACAGAAGGCAAAGGGTGTTTATGAAGGTTTAGAACCTTTAAGAGCTGAGGACATAGCAGAGGTTATAGAATTTATTATAACACGTCCTCCACATGTAAATATTAATGATGTACTAGTGATGCCGACTGCACAGGCAAATTCGTTTTATGTTCACAGGGAACTGGAATAATCATGCTTGCCCGATGATATCGAGACCTGTCTGGATGTATAAATTTTCATTGTCTGGAGATTGGCCCAAATCAGGGAGCAATTGCTTTTTCCCTAGTCGTACAATAACAGATTTTTTTTCTGGGATAATAAAGATATATTGTCCGAACATTCCCCGCATATAAGGTATAGTCAGTCCATTATATTCTTTTATCCATATATGGAGGCCGTATCTAATTTTACGGTCTCCATGTTTTTTCGCTACATTTATTGCAGGTGTAAGCATTTGATTAACATAGTTGTTTGAGATTATTTGTTTGCCATTGAAAAAGCCCTTATTTAACAGGATCAAGCCTAACTTTGCATAATCACGGGCAGTAGCATGAAAACAACAAAAAGTTTTTGTGAGACCCTTATTGTCTGTATCCCAAAAAGCATCGAATTCTGCACCTATTTGATCCCATAAATATTTTTGAGTAAAATCACTGACGGTCATACCTGAGGTACGTTCGAGAATTATACCCAGTAAGATTGTATTTATGCACTTATAGCTAAATTGTTGTCCTGGACGGAAGACAGATTTCGTTGAAGAAATAATTTTCCACAAGTCATTGCCATAGTATGCTTTGACAACGTCAGAGAATGGATTCATGAAAGTTTCGTTCCATTTAAGGCCAGAGCTCATGGTTAGCAAATGCTTTATTTTTAGGTCTTGAGACAGGTTTAGTTCCGGGATAAAAGATATTACTTTCTGATCCAGTGATTGGATCATACCATTGTCTATAGCTATGCCTATAAGCATACTGAGGATAGACTTTGATATAGAATAAGATAATACTTTATCTTCTTGTTTTATTCTGTAATATTTTTCCACAAGCAGTTGATTGTCTTTGATAATAAGTAGAGCTAATGTTTTGTGTTCTTCTAGCTGTTTTTCTAACTCTGGTCGGATGTTAAGAGGGTAGTTAGGGGCAAGTGGTAAAGGTTTGGGAAAGTTAGCTTTGACGGTTTGAAATGAAGAAATAGGTTTGTGATTATTTTGCGTTGAAAATTCAAGAACGAGGTTTATAAGATGGGGATTTGTCAGGAAGATAATCACTAGAAGAAGTGTAAAAACTAAAATAAATAGTTTTACAATCATTGTCACTTAGCTTTGGGTTTTGTCAGGTATACTGCTATTGTACGTGCAATGTTTTCTCCAGATTTTCTCCAAAGTTCCGGTGTCCATTCCCGCCCATTATCAGTTTTGTTCCAATCACATTCGACAGTAGTAGCGAAGTCTATGTATGGGAAGCGTGTAGCAACGTATCTATCTGCATAATTTTCTTCGGAGAAATCAGACACTTCACTTGGTATGATAGGTGAAATTGAGGCGAATGTAAGCCAGAAGTTATGTAGGTTATGGTAATGAGAAGTATTAATGTCATAAAGGTTGAAATAAGCAAAGACTGGTGTTTCCGTACCAGGGAAAGTTGCGTGAATATCTATAAAGATGCGGAAATCATATACTTCAGAAGTTGTTTGCATGAGTTTAATAATTTCTTGCACTGCTTTCCATGTTGGGTTATTATCCCAATCACGGTTAAAATCACGGGGTTTTTGCATTCTACCACTAGCGCCACTATATACATTATCCACATCAACCATTGGTACGATGTAAACAATAGCGTTTTTTCTGAATTTAACTGCCAATGGGTCGTTACTGATGAAGAAATTAATTATACCTTCAGTGCAATAGCTAGAAGGAGCTTCAAAGGCGTGTTGCCTGGCAATAATCCAGACAAGGTCTTTGTCCTGCTTCTGCGAGGTATCTGTTATCACAAGCAGTGGAACAGGTATTCCTTGTTCGCTAATGGTAAGAATTGTCGTGTCAAGATAGCCATTGCTTGCTATCGAAGAGATAAAGTTGTTAAGGTCTGAGTATGTGTATGGATAACCTGTTGCAAAGTAGATGGTATCGTATTGATATGTAGGTATAGAGTAGTTAACAATATGATCTGACATTGTTTGTGCCTGGGTTTTGCTCCAGTGGATTTTGTCATAGCTATAAACGGCATAAGTAGGTATTAACTTTTTACGGTCATTGACTTCTATTAATTTTAAAGGTTTATTTTTACTGAAGTTCCAAATTTTGAAAAAAAACCAACATCTTGTAGTCTGGTTTCTTTTTAGTTCTGGCCTGAATATGATTTCATTTTTCTCATTATTAATACGTATAATCTGGATATTAGCTCCTTCGAAGTCTGCATCTATTCTAATTTGGCTAAATAATATATTCGAGGCTAGAAGGATAAGGTATGTAAGGGTAAAATTTTTCATTTTAGAAGCTTTTGAATACTCTGGCCAGGGAACGCCCAGGGCATTCTATAGAAATATCTAAGAAGTAACCAAAGGGTGATTGATAAGCTTCATAGTCTGCATTGTTAAGACGTTGTTGTGCTTTGTCGAGCAAATCTTTTGTAAACTCAGGTGTAGCTTTGCTATCGGATAAATGGGCAAATGAATGGAGAAGGATACGCCGTGTTTGATTTTTGCGGGCTGCCCATTTGAGGTTTTTTACAAGGTTTGTTTCTGATTTCTTGGGGTCTTCCATATCTTTTTCTTCTACATGAATGAATGCAACAAGGATGTCTTCGTAAATTTCTGTTTCATTTTTATCTTCTGCCCATTCCAGGTTCTTTACTTTAGGTGTATAAGTAATTT
>JALWNS010000182.1 GCA_027083655.1 Bacteroidales bacterium
ATATTATACAATGCTTTATACAAAATTTGGCCAGGCCTGGCAAATTTCATTGGCAATGGCCATGGTTATGTCAACCCTGAGATGCTCCTTAATATGGATGCTTTTTTTATTGTTCTTTTCCAACTCATCATTTCTAGTATTGTTACCAAAATGAAGCCTATTCGTGCAATGGTTATAGGTTTCTTCATTGCATCTATTGGTGTGAGTTTGATGTTTATTTTCAAAAACCCTATATACACAGTACTCGCAATCTTTGTTTTTTCTATCGGTGAAATGACTGGTTCTCCTACAATCACATCATACATCGGGCTAATAGCAGACAAAGACAAAAAAGCTCTTTACATGGGTATGTCATTCCTCCCTGTAGCAGGTGGTAATTTCCTTGGTGGCTATCTTTCTGGATCTGTTTATCAAAAACTAGCAGACAAGCCTACACTTCTTACACAATATCTCCAGAATAACGGCATACAAGTGCCTCAAGGGCTAAAACCTCATGAGCTTTTAGATTATGCGAGCCAACAATTACACATGTCACCACAACAAATAACTGATTTGTTGTGGACAACATATAACCCTAGCAGAATTTGGTATGTTTTCTTTGCTATTGGAATGGTAGCTGTCGTCGGTTTGATCCTGTATGATAGATTTATTATAAGGAAAAATGGCGGACCAACTAAAAATAGCAACAGATAAAATAAATAGGCCGGTCTTTGCTGACCGACCTATTGGTGGTGCCACCTGGATTCGAACCAGGGACACCGGGATTTTCAGTCCCGTGCTCTACCACCTGAGCTATGGCACCAACCGTTTGGCGATTGCAAATATAAAAAAATCCATCTCAAAAAAACAAATTTTTCAATGAAAAAAATAATTTTAATAGCTATCACATTGATAATCAACTTACACCTCAACGGTCAAAATGACACCACAAAGCTTATTATCAATCTTACTCCTTTGGACTACAAATATCAATTGCAAGCATCAAAGATTTATTCGCCTGCCGAGACTTTTTTCTCACCATCTATGCAACAAAGCCTTGATATCACCACAAGCACATACAACCTAACATTCTATACACTAGATCAAATAAACTGGGACTTTGTGCGTAACCCTATCTTACGTCCATTAGCACAGACTATGGGATTTTATACTGTAATTATTGGACTTACATTTTTCCCTTTTGG
The DNA here is from genome assembly GCA_027083655.1 of Bacteroidales bacterium. Taxonomy (GTDB): domain Bacteria; phylum Bacteroidota; class Bacteroidia; order Bacteroidales; family S143-33; genus S143-33. Next base: position 1,185 of record JALWNS010000182.1, read on the forward strand.
TGATAGCTGGCTACACGAGGAATTCCACCGGTCAATCCTCACTTATCACCAGATAAAATCACATGATCAGGTGTACGATTTTCCCATCTTTTCTGAGCTTATTAGTGTAAATAATGTGCAGGATACAGATTTGGTTTCTTTTAAGGCCAACTACCCCCACGATTTTATACGTCTGCACGAAGCTGGAATTGAAGGGGAGTATCTGTTAATAAACAGGTTAAATGAGCTTTCTTTCTTCAATGGTCAAAATTACCCCTACTTTATTCCTGGGCTTCTTATAGCCTTAAACGATTTCTATTATGTTTGGTTTTGCCATACATTAGAAGCTGAAAATATAACGAACCAATTAAACCAGACCGAAATAAACATTTTAGACAGGGATTTTACAGGTCTTGATTTTACAGCTTGGGTTTATGATCTGTTTAGACCTGACGAACCATATACCGACAGGGGAATACATCCCTCAGGGCAGGGGATTGACCGTTACCGCAAACCCTCAGACCTTACAGGCGAAGAGCTGGCTTACCTCAAACGCCAAGGTTATATGCAGCTTATAAATTTCCTTTCACCTTTCCTTCTCAATGTCAAAGGGTTTAACATTGGCCAGACCCGTTATAATTTTGCCTTTAGATATTTCCTTACTTCATTTGGTACAGACCTAGCTATTTACAACTATCTACAACATAACAAATTAAATCTTGTGATTGGAACGCATCTTTACAAAAACTACTATAATGTTTTTCCGGGCCTCGAGATCCATTTTATGGATTATAATTTATGGTCAAATAAACTGTTTGTTAGCTCAGATATCCAGGTATTTACGCAACCAAAAGATTTTAATTTCACCACAGCATCCCTAATGTTCGGCCTCAGTACCAACACACAAATTAGCATCAAAATACACAAACACATACATATTAGACTTGGAATATTGGCTAAATCAAAAGGCTGGGTACCTGGCGTAGTACAACAGGACAAAGCATTTAACATACTGGCAAGCATTAGCTATAGACACTGACTTGCAAATATTACTTAATGCAACCATAATTTTATTATGCTAATCACGCTATTAACAATCAATTTTACCATATAGGACAGGGACTGATTTTTATATTACATTAAACAATGCAAGTAATTAACATAATAATCAATACTTTAAACAACAAGAAAAATTATCATTAAGAAACTAGACTAACAACAATTCTTAATTATAAAAATGCAAATAATAAGCGCAACATCACCTGCACTGCGCTACGGCAAGCTTGTAGATGCAAAATTAGGCTAAAATAATTCACAAAAAGTATAACAATATAGTCAAGGAAAGGAAAAAGAAAGGTGGCTTCTGCCACCTTTCTTCTACACTAAATAAATCAAGTTAATTAATTATCACTATGCATTTTACCCACGTTTTCCACAACATTAGTAGTATTTAGAATAAAATTCTTAGTGCGGGAGTAAATCGATTCTGAATCAATTCCGGCCAACTGGCGCAATTCCTCTGGTTTTCCGTGCTCTATAAACTCATCTGGGATACCTATAACAAGCACATCTTTTTTATAACCATTTTTATTCATAAATTCAAGCACAGCACTACCGAAGCCTCCTTGCTCTACATTTTCTTCAACAGTAATAATCTTGTCAAAACTATTGAACACTTCCCGCAGTATATCTTCGTCCAATGGTTTAACAAAGCGCATATCATAATGTGCCACAGACAATCCATCTGCTTCTAATTTTTCAATTGCCTTTTTTGCCTCTTGACCTATGAAGCCTATAGAAAGAATTACCGCATCCTTACCATCTTTTAACTTGCGTCCTTTACCTATTTCAACCTCCTGCATAGGCATTTTCCAATCAATTGTAACACCACGGCCACGGGGATAACGGATAGCAAAAGGAAAATTATTCTTCTCAAGCTGGGCAGTATACATCAGGTTTCGCATTTCTATCTCATCCATTGGTGCAGACACAACCATATTAGGTACTATGCGCATAAAAGATATATCAAAAACACCATGGTGCGTTGCTCCATCTGCACCTACCAGTCCTCCCCTGTCTATACAGAATACTACATGAAGATTCTGTATTGCTACATCATGGATAACTTGATCGTAAGCCCTCTGCAAAAATGTTGAATATATTGTGACAAAAGGTATTATACCTTCCTTAGCCAGGCCTGCAGCAAATGTTACTGCATGTTGCTCTGCTATTCCGACATCAAAAGCCCGGTCTGGTATTTTCTTCATCATATACTTCAAGGATGAACCTGTCGGCATAGCAGGAGTTATTCCAACTATTTTATCATTCTTTTCTGCTAATTCAATAATCGTCTCACCAAAAACATCTTGAAATTTAGGTGGCTTGGGTCCATCATTCTGAACTAAAGGTTTACCAGTCTTTACATCAAAAGGCACACTGGTAGAATGCCACTTAGGCTGGTCTTCTTCTGCGTATTTATAACCTTTGCCTTTCTGCGTCTTGATATGTAAAAGTTTTGGTCCTTTTATATCTTTTAGCTGTTGCAATGTCTTAATAAGCAAAGGCAAATCGTGCCCATCAATAGGTCCGAAATAACGCAAATTCATACCTTCGAAGAAATTACTCTGCTGCAGAAGAGCACTCTTAAAACCACTTTCCAGGTTCTTTAGAAAATTACGCATCTCTTTACCTGACTTTCCCTTGTCAAGCAAATTCCATATCTCGTCCCGTATTTTATTGTATGTCTTTGAAGTAGTAAAGTTTACTAAATATCTGCTAAGGCCTCCCACATTGGGATCTATAGCCATATTGTTATCGTTTAAAATAACCAGGATATTGGCATTTGTCGTGCCTACATTATTTAATCCTTCAAAAGCCAGACCGGCAGTCATGGCTCCATCTCCAATAACTGCTACAACTTGTCTATCTTCATTCTTGAGTTGGGATGCTATTGCCATACCAAGTGCAGCAGATATAGAAGTAGAGGAATGACCAACACCAAAAGTATCATACTCACTCTCGAAAATAGAAGGGAACCCACTTATGCCATTTAACTGGCGAAGTGTATGAAAATTTTCCCTACGTCCTGTCAATATCTTATGACCATAAGCTTGATGTCCTACATCCCATACAATTCTGTCATAAGGTGTATTAAAAACATAATGCAGGGCTACTGTCAATTCCACAACACCCAAACTGGCGCCAAAATGGCCAGGTGTTCTCGATATAGACTCGATAATAAACTGTCTGAGCTCTTCTGCTAACTGCTTGAGTTGATCTACAGATAAATTTTTGAGATCATCAGGATAATTTACCTTCTCAAGCAAAGGATATTTACCCATAATGTGTAATTTTGTGTTTCACATAGATTTTTGCGAAGTTAAAAAACATGCCTCAAATTACAAAATACTGCGCTTTTCTAAAACACCTTACTCTCAAAAAGTTAATTAATGCGGCAAAGCTTGCTCTATCCTATGCCTTCTCTTTAATTACCAGGCGTCCTATACGCTGGGGAATGCCCCTATCAATGTCCATTGAGCCGACTAATATTTGTAACCTACATTGCCCCCAATGCCCTGTTGGGCTAAACAGGCTTCAACGTACTAAAGGCTTTATTGACAAACACTTGTTTACTAAAATTATTGACCAGACAAGTCCATATTTACTCAATCTGTTTCTGTATTTTCAGGGCGAGCCTTTTTTGCACAAGTCTATTGTAGATATGGTTAAATATGCTCAAAAGAAAAACATTTTTACTGGCCTGTCAACCAATGCACAGTTTATATCTTTCGACCTGGCATTACAGCTGGTCCGAGCAGGATTATCTTACATAATTATCTCTCTCGATGGCCTGGACCAACAAACCTACGAAAAATACCGCATCGGTGGCAAATTGGACAAAGTTTTAGAAAGCATACAAAATCTCATTAAGGCTAAAAAACTCTTGAATTCGTCTATTCCAGCTATAGAAATACAATTCCTGGTCATGCGACATAATGAACACCAGATCTCTGGCTTCCTGAATTATTGCAAATCATTAGGACAGGTTTCTTGCCGTCTAAAAACTGCCCAGATCGAAGACTTCTCTACTGCTCATTTGTTTATCCGTCAAAACAATAAATATTCACGGTATTC
>JALWNS010000183.1 GCA_027083655.1 Bacteroidales bacterium
CGTATCATAACCGAGCAGGACGCACAAGAAATAATTGAGATGGCAAACCTACTGGTCGACGTTAAGCCTTTTGGAGTAGTATCAATTTTGAAAAACAATCCAATCAATCCAGAAGCACAAGAAATTCTGCGCAAAGCAACACCTAACCTCGTAGCTCTGGCGGCCGTAATAAAAAATAAATACCTTAAGGAAGGATTTGACTATTTTTTACTATGGAAAGGCGTAGAATACCAATTCCAGATTTTTGATAATGAAGAACAGGCAAAACAGTGGGTAAAAAAGAGGCTTCTGTTGTACCTAACAGGCTTATGAGCCTTGTAATCAAACTGCCAATATGTCATAAAACTTACATAAGAACGATTTTTGTTCTTTTTAAACTGAAATTAAAAACAAAACCTATGGCAGAAAAATTCAATAGTCTTATAAATGGCAACACGCCTGTTTTGGTCGATTTTTCTGCAGAATGGTGTGCCCCATGCCGTATGATGCCACCTATTCTTAAGCAACTAAAAGATCATTTTGGTGAAAAATTACGAATTATAACTGTGGATGTAGATCGTAATCCTACAGTAGCACAAAAATATGGCATTAGTTCTGTACCGACATTAATTTTGTTTCGTAATGGACAGATTTTATGGCGACAATCTGGTGTAGTGCCTGCCAACCAATTAATACCTGTTCTAAATTACTACTTAGCCTAATTTACATTTTTACATTGTTATGCAATTATTCCTGATGCGGGCATGCCAATAGCTAGCCCGCATTTTCTATATAAAGCCAGGAAGAATTATAACGAAAACATAAAAAAGTTTATTCGGACAAACTAACTAAAACCAACTAACAAAATGATTTCCAATGCTAAACATCAAAATAAAAAGTCATAGTAAGTAGTTTTTAGAAAAAAATTTAAAAAATTAAGTTCATTTTGTATTTTTGAGCAAATTACAAAAACTTGGATCATGTATCTTGATTATAAACTGCAGAAAAACGCTGTTGGCCGTCTGGTTCCTGATAATATCAATGGCCAAGCCCAGGTTCCATTCCAAGGAGTGGGCAAGTACCGTCCCCAGGGACACAAAGCTGCTCCTCCTATCCCGACAATGGCAGATTATCCTGATCCTAACAAGGTAGTCAATAGCCTGCGTGAAGCCCTTGAAAAAGCAGGCCTGCGCGATGGTATGACAATTTCCACACACCACCATTTCCGTAACGGAGACCTTGTGGCTAATATGCTTTTTGATGTTGTGCATGAGATGGGTGTCAAAGACATACGCTGGTTTCCCTCAGCATCATTCCCAGTACATGAGCATCTTATCCAGTATCTGGAAGACGGCACCATTAGCCATATAGAAGGCAGCATGAACGGCCCCCTGGGACGTTTCACCTCCGAGGGAAAGATGAAAAAAATGGCAGTTTTGCGATCTCACGGTGGCCGCTACCAGGCAGTACAAGATGGTGAAGTACACATTGATATTGCGGTTATTGCTGCCCCTTGCGCTGACCCATTCGGTAATGCCAATGCCCTTTACGGTGATTCTGCCTGCGGCCTGCTGGGTTTTGCGCTAGCAGATAGCCAGTATGCCGACAAAGTTATCATTGTCACGGACAACCTTGTAGAATTTCCATGTGTTCCATGGCAAATACATGGTAATTACGTTGATTATGTCGTAGTTGTGGACAAGATAGGTATCCCTGAAAAAATTGTCTCTGGTACAACCAAGATTACCAAGAGCCCGGACCGCCTATACATTGCCGAGCTTACAGCCAAATTCTGCGATGCTGCTGGCCTGATACGTAACGGATGGTCCTTCCAGACAGGAGCAGGAGGTACATCGCTTGCAGTAAGTTATTACTTTGCCGAGATCATGAGGAAAAAAGGAGTAAAAGCACGTTTTGTCCGCGGCGGTGGCAATAAGTACATGGTTGACATGCTGCACGAGGGTCTCACAGACTACATACTTGACGGCCAGACATTTGACCTGGATGGTGTGGCTTCTATGCGCGAGGACCCAAACCATGTCTGGACTAGCCCATTTACTTCATACAACTACCACAGTAAAGGTAACTTTGCCCAGCTCGTTGATGTAGCAATACTGGGAGCCACAGAGGTTGACTTGAACTTCAACGGCAATGTAGTCACACACTCTGATGGATACATGCTTCACGGTATTGGTGGATGGCAGAATGCCCTCTTTAGTAAGACCGTTATCTTGCCGTTGCCACTGGTACGCGACCGTATCCCGGTTATAGTGGACGAAGTTACAACATTGGTCGGGCCTGGCGAGCTCATTGACGTAATCATTACCGAGCGCGGAATAGCAATAAACCCACGACGTGAGGATCTGATAGAAACCACAAAGAACAGCGGCTTGCCTATCGTTAGCATAGAGCAGCTTAAGGAAGAGGCCGAGCGAATTGCAGGTGGCAAGCCACGCAAGCCCAACCTGGGCGATGAGATCGTGGCTGCTATAAAATGGGTTGACGGCACTGTCATTGATGCTGTACGCCGAGTTATTCCAGAAGAATAATTAACCGGCATCAAGCTTACAAAGCTCCTAAAATACTGGCAGAGCCTCGGCTCTGCCAGTATTTTTTTGACATACCCCGTGTTTTTTAAGCAAGAACAACTGCAAACCCTTAGGCCGTTGGCTTTACATTTTCATTTTAGAACTGGTATTCTCCCGTTAATGGCTATAGCAGTACACTTGCGCAAGAAGTGGTTATCATGACTTTAATCAGTTATCAACAGGCTCAAAGGCTACCACGCTATGAGTCCGACAACGCCAAACAATATTTCCCCTCTTTTGGCATATTTTTTTAATTTTGCATATGAAAAATTAAAATTCCATAGCATTGGTACCTTTTGAAGAACATAAACACGAGATTGACGAGAAAATAATAGAAGACATTGACCACGGGTCAGACGCTGATTTAATCGTGTTTAACGACGATATCAATACCTTTGACTGGGTTATTCAATGCTTTGTCGAAGTATGCAGGCTCACACTCGAGGAAGCCACAGAAAAAACACTTTATATTCATTACAACGGGCATGGTATAGTCCGTTCAGGTCCTTATCAAGAAATGGTCAAGATGAAAGACCAATTACTAGACCGAGGTCTTACTGCTATTGTTGGCCGTGCGAGAGAAAATTAAATATTATGACCTTACAATTCTTTATCCCCTCCCATACTCCATCATTCCCAACAATTGAAGAAATACGTCATTTTGACGAAGATCTTGCAGGTTTTGGAGGTAAGCTAACCGTAGATTGGCTATTGGAAGCATATCCCAAAGGCTTTTTCCCCTGGTTTAATCCAGGGATGCCGACAATGTGGTGGCATCCTAATCCACGGGCACTCATGCGGCCTGGTGATATTCGAATTCACAAGAGCATGCGCCCTTACATCAACCAGGTCAAATTTAACCTGAGGATAGATTATGCATTCGAAGAAGTCATGATATTAGCACGCCAGGAACATATCAAAAACCATGGGCTTACCTGGATATCAGACGATTTTATCCGCGAATACACCAAACTACATCACATGGGATTGGCGCATAGCTTCGAGGCATGGCAAAATGGACGGCTTATTGGAGGTCTCTATGGTCTGTCTATGGGTAAATTTTTCTTTGGTGAATCAATGTTCTCAAAAGTGGCTAATGCTTCAAAATTTTGCTTTATTGCCCTGGCGCGCACACTGGATGTTAACGATTTTAAATACATCGATTGCCAGATACAGAATCCCCACCTCAGTTTCATGGGTTGCCAAGAAGTGGAAAGGAATATCTTTCTAGATGCTCTCAAAGAAAACGAAAAATATCCCACAATAAAGGGCAACTGGGCAAAAATCCTAAAAATACCACCTGAGTTTGAAAAACACTTTATAGGTTAAGCAATTTTCAGGCTATCAGTCTGCCGTTATACCACTGCAAAATACTATCAGAAAAGGATACCAAGCTTGCGGACAACCTCCCAGATAACAATACCTGCCGAAACAGAAATATTGAGCGAATGCTTGGTACCAAACTGCGGTATCTCCACTGCCATGTCCGACAGGTCTACGACCTGCTGGTCCACACCATACATCTCATGGCCAAAAACCAAAGCATACTTCTGACCCGGATCAAGCTCCAGGTCCTGCAACATAACAGCGCCTTCTACCTGCTCTACCGAAAGCACCTTATAACCCTGAGCCTTAAGCCCCTTCACTACCCCGACCGTATGCTCTGCATATTCCCAATCTACACTTTGTGTCGCACCTAATGCAGTCTTGTTTATCTCACGGTTTGGAGGCTTGGCAGTAATACCACACAGGTAAATCTTCTCAATGAGGAAAGCATCTGCCGTACGAAACACAGATCCAACGTTCAACGCACTACGGATATTATCCAGCACAATGACAACAGGCACTTTTTGCGCCTGCTTAAACTCCTCAACACTCTTTCTCCCTAACTCTTCGTTCTTGAGCTTGCGCATGTGTGTCTCTTTTTCCCATTTACCTGTACAAAGAAAACATTTATTTACGAGATTGGAAAATCTGATGTGAGATGCCTAACATGTGATAGATTGGTGGCAGTATGTATCTATAGTTTTTTAGCTTTTGATATTTGATGGAGGATGCCCTCTAGTTAGTCCTGTAGGTTGTTAGTCGTCGCAGGTTTGTGCGCCTCGCGGCGCTTAAGGCCCAGCAATGCCTTGCGAGGTTACGTAAGGATCATGGCTACGCCATTGGATGGTGTGCCCGCCTTGTGGCGGTCAGGCGGTGGCTCCGGAGAAGGCTCTGGTAAGTTATCCGCTATGGTTAGGCTCTGATGCTTGTCAGTCTTTGTGGTTTGTTAGTCGTCGCAGGTTTGTGCGCCTCGCGGCGCTTAAGGCCCCGCAATGCCTTGCGAGGTTATGTAAGGGCCATGGCTACGCCATCGGTACGTGTGCCTGCCTTGTGGCGGTTAGGCGATGGCTCCGGTAAGTTATCCGCTATGGTTAGGCTCTGATGCTTGTCAGTCCCTATGGCTTGTTAATCGTCGTAGGTTTGTGCGCCTCGCGGCGCTTAAGGCCCCGCAATGCCTTGCGAGGTGATGTAAGGGCCATGGCTACGCCATTAGCACAAAAGGAAGTAGGTAATGATTATTTGCACATGCTTCTTGTATCACACAAAAAATCCCTGAGGCGCCTCGCCTCAGGGATTTTTCTTTGCCTTTTAATGCTATTTTTAGCAGGTTCAGAGCAATGTAAATTCCTAATACTCTAGAACATACATTTATGCTCCGATCTCC